>JARBTY010000172.1 GCA_029239935.1 Clostridia bacterium
CGTCTTAACAGCTAAAACATTCATAGACCTATAGATTGCTCTTCTTACAGAGGTTGGTCCTTCAAATTTTAAATCCCAGTTATTAGGTTTATAGTCTCCAGAGGGCAGCTTAATCGTTAACGGTTCATCTATCAAAGTAGAACCGGGTGAAAGCTTACCAGTGTCAATAGCTGGGGCATAAGAGGCCAAAATTTTGAAAGTAGATCCTGGCTGCCTTTTAGCCTGTGTTGCATGGTTAAATCCTCGATTTTGCTTATCTCCACGGCCACCAGATAACGCTTTGACTTGTCCTGTACGGTAATCCATTACAACAAACGCCGTCTGTGGCTGAGGCATTTCAAGCGTTGTTTCTTTTTCTATCGTATCGCTGGATGTAATACCCCAGTCTTTTAGCTTAGCTTCTTCAAAAGCAGGGATTTCAGATTCGTTTTTTACAATGCCTTCTCCCCCCAAGTTTACCACATTGCCATCAGCTTTTTTGACTGATACGCTGTAGTTTAATTTAAGCTCATAGGCTTCTTGAGGGTATAGTGACTCATCATCAACGTATTTATCTACGGTTTGCTGCATTTTAGTATCCTGCGTTGTATAGATTTGAAGACCACCGCCATAAATCAAATTGTTAGCAGCAGTAGAAGTCATGCCTTTTTGCGACTGCAAATCATCAATGACCTGTTGCATCACAGCATCTACAAAATAACTATGGCTTGATTTTTCAACAAATTCCAGATGAACCTTTTGAATATTGGCATAAGGGTTTTCCTTTAAGGCCTTTTGCATTTCTTCTTCTGTAATATAACCTTGCTCCAGCATTTTAGCTAAAGCTACCTGAGCTTTTTCTTTATTATACTCTGGATTGAGGATAGGGCTGTATTTGGTAGGGTACTGCGTAATAACTGCAATAACCACACTTTCAGCTAAGCTCAGTTCGTTTACATCTTTACTGAAGTAACGATTAGCTGCTGCCTGTACACCATTTACCCCATGTCCCAACGCAATGGTGTTGAGATAATACTCTAGGATCAAATCCTTGCTGTATAACTTCTCGAATTCAATCGCTAAATACTGTTCTTGAATTTTTCTAGTTAATTTTTTCTCTGATGTTAAAATATTATTTTTGATAAGCTGCTGTGTGATGGTACTAGCACCTTCACTGAAAGAGCCGCTTTTCAGATTTTCAAACACCGCTCTAAAAATACCTCTTATATCTATACCATTATGTTCATAAAAACGTTCATCCTCCAGAGCCACAATTGCTTGCTGCAGGTAAAGCGGTATATTATCCAAGGTTACATAAACTCTATTTTCAGCCCCTGAGAAAGTATCTATTTGTTTACTGTCTGCATCATATACAAATGATGTATAATTAGTTGTTGGCTTTAGGTCTAACTGAGAAACATCCGGCGTACTTTTAATAATACCTATCAAAATACCAAGTCCTCCACCAACTACTGCAAATAAACTGATAATACATATCATAAATACAACCCGAAAGGCTAGGATTTTATGTTTTTTGTGTACTTTTTTCTTTGGACTATTATTTTTTTGTTCTGATTTAGTTCTGGAATCTTTCGAATAATTCATCTTATTTAATCCTCCTCAATAAGGTATTATACCAAATATATTAACTATAGGCAAAGCAAAAGCAAAAAACGAGATCTCACTTATTATATACCAAATTAAACCAGAAATATATAATAAACGAATTTATTTGTCGCATGTGTACAAGAAGCTAGGAATATACTTTGTACAAAGTACTTATATTAGGAGGCTTCGTATGCCAGAGATTATCTATAAAAATAAAAATGTCCATAAACGCAGACATGGTCATGCTACTCACAATAAAATACAAGCAATGCTTTCAATGATTATTATTATTGCCATAATCTCAGTAACTTATATACAGTTAGACAGACAAATTATTCCCACTGTTCTAGCAATGGCAAAGATTCAGGCAAATACTGTAGCAACCAAGGCTATCAATCAAGGCATCACCCAATCTCTGCTTATCAATCAGACCACTATGCAGGATTTAATCAGCTACGATTATAATGACTCAGGGGAATTAGTATCCTGGAATGTTAATTCCATTATGATTAATAATCTATGTGCCAGTATTGTCGATCATACAATGGATGAACTACAAAACATCGGTATTGTTAAATTCAAGATCCCCCTTGGCAATATGACGGGCAGTAGACTTTTTGCCAATATAGGTCCAGAAGTTGGAGTAGATGTACTGCCTATTGGCACCATAAAAGTTAATTATGACAATAATATACGTTCTACTGGGATTAATCAGGTTAATCATACTGTATGGCTGGATGTAGAAGCCACTGTACAAGTTGTAGTACCGCTTTTTTCAGATCAAATTATTGTAAAAAGACGTGTTATCCTTATTGATAAAGTCATATCTGGCGCAGTACCTCCCAACTATGTTAATGTACCGGAAAAAGATATCTTGGAAGTTGCCCCAACTTCACCTTAAGTATTTGATGGTAACAATACTGCAGTGCTCCTTAAAACTAACTTGATAAATGCTGGATAAATGCTGGATAAATGTGCTATAACTATATAGTGGAATATAGAGTTCCCAGATAATCAAGCTGCCACAGGATGAACCTATCCTCTTAAGTATGTTGGGGGCTTATGCTCTCCAAAAATAAGACCTGACAGACCTATTTGTTACAAAAAAGATATTAGTTTAATCGCAAAAAAGTCAAAATTAAAGAAATGAATCTATTGTCATTTTAAGAAAGGATTTATATGCTTACTATTAATGAAGAAAGCGAACGCGTTATACTCGTCTCAGCTCATAAAAAACAATTGGATGAAAAAGATACTCTAGAAAGTCTTGAAGAACTTGAGGAACTAGTAGCAACTGCTGGAGCAGTTGTGATTACTAAAGTTCTTCAAAAAGTTGACCGTATTCATGCAGGTCTTTATATCGGAACAGGTAAAGCAGAAGAAATCAAGGAACTGGTTCTAACAACGGGTGCTACAGGTCTGGTTTTTGATGATGAATTATCTCCTATGCAGATGCGCAATCTATCCGAAATAATTGGTGTTAAGATTATGGACAGAACCATGATTATTCTAGACATTTTTGCTTCAAGAGCACTTTCAAGAGAAGGAAAAATTCAAGTAGAGATGGCTCAGCTAAAGTATCAATATTCTCGCCTCACTGGTTTTGGTGAGATGCTCTCAAGACAAGGAGGGGGTATCGGCAGCAAGGGTCCTGGTGAAAAAAAATTAGAAATGGATAAAAGATATATTAAAACCCGCATTGAACTGCTCAAAACTGAGCTTTCAGAGCTTGAAAAGCACAGACAGCTTATTCGTTCCCGCCGCGACAAAAACAACACCCCGATTGTAGCCATTGTTGGCTATACCAATGCTGGCAAATCGACACTTCTCAACTTGCTAAGCGGCAGTGATGTGTATGTTAAAGATCAGCTTTTTGCAACTCTTGATCCAACGACTAGAGCAGTTGAACTCCCCAGCGGTTCAGAGATTTTGCTTACTGATACAGTTGGTTTTATCCGCAAACTGCCTCATCACCTGATTAAAGCTTTTTATTCAACGCTTGAAGAAGCTAGGTATGCGGACATCATTCTTCATGTGATGGATGTGAGCTCACCTCACATTGCAACCCATCAAAAAACAGTTTATGAGACCCTTGAGAAACTAAAAATCAAAGATATTCCTATTGTTGCTGTTTATAATAAAATAGATAAGCTTACGGATACTTATCCAAAAGATACGTTGGCAACCTATGAAATCCCTATTTCAGCTAAACATCAGACGAACTGCGAAAACCTTTTAGTTATTCTTGAAGATATACTTTATGCTCATATGATGCCTTTCAACATACAGCTGCCTTACGACAAACAAGATATTGTCGCATTCTGTCACAGCTTTGCTGAACGTCTACAAGAAGAGTATACTAATGAAGGTATTCACCTAAAAGGTTATATCTCTAAAAATAAATTTTATAAAATAGAACCTTATATTTGATAGCATAATTTGTCGAAATCCAAACAATATTCTCGCCTGTTTAATTAATTATCGCAAATTTTTATGTATTTTTCACTAAATATTGAGAATATTCATATCAATGGTATTTGTTTCCGTGATTATCCCACAAATATTTGTAGAAAGTAGTAAAAATCTAATAAATTACGCGATATATTTTTCTGTTAATATGTTAAAAATTCCTATATAATTTATTATAAGAACACATTTACATTTTAAAGATTAATTGAAATCGGGGGGAATACAATGATCGTTGAAAAACAATATATCGGAAAAAATGAAATGGACGACATTACCAGACTTTATTATACGCTCAAAAAAAATGATTTTTATGGTATAGAAATCATAGAAGAATATCCAGATAAACTCTTGAGTGCAAGTGAATACTTTACGCAAAGCTATGAATCTGCTAATCATTTAGCTAAACTGCTTTACAAAGGAAGTGTGACACTTGTTACCTTCACCAATATCTTAGATGATTATGTTAGTATGGAGCAATTTGCCGTTTAATCAAGAAGTCTGCTTGGCTTTTAAAAGCCAGCAGGCTTCTTTTTAAATATTGCTATACGTCTCGCTCCTATGTTACTATAAAGATAATTTCAAAATCATAAGGTGAGAATATGTTAGATAAATATAAAACCATCAGTCGTCAGAGTCAAATAGAACTGATAGAAAAAAAATCAAGGTTTATCGGAACGGTGCTGGAGGTATCCACACAAGAAGCAGCAGATCTAGCACTTCAAAGTATTAGAAAGACCTACTATAATGCTGCGCACAATTGTTTTGCTTATCAAATAGGCGAATCTAACGAAATCCAAAGATCTAGTGATGACGGCGAGCCTTCTGGAACGGCTGGCAAACCTATTTTAGATGTGCTAAAAGGTGCGGATGTCAGAAATACGCTGATTGTTGTAACCAGATATTTTGGAGGCACTTTACTCGGAACTGGTGGTCTTGTTAGAGCCTATGGCAAAACTGCAAAAGAAGGTCTTTTAGCTGCAGGCGTCGTAGAAAAGAGGCGGGTACAGCTGTTTTATCTGCAGATGCCGTATCATCTATCAGGTAAAGTACAGTATCTTTTAAGTGATAAAGGTTATACTATTCGAAATACTTCCTATTTAGAGACTGTTACTTTTGAAACAGAAGTTTTGCTCGGGGAACAAGAAGCATTTTGTAAATGGCTTATCGAAAACACCCATGCTGAGGTCCTTATCAAAGAGGGAGAGTATACACTCATTACAGTTCCTTTATAATCGTATGATTGCTAAATCCTGTTTATTTATGTTAAAATATATACGTTAGATAGAGATATTTACTAAGGAGGATTTTTCAATATGTCTGGACATTCCAAGTTCGCCAATATAAAGCATAGAAAAGCCAAAAACGATGCTCAAAAAGGCAAAGCATTTACAAAAATAGGCCGTGAAATAGCTGTCGCTGTCAAAGAAGGCGGTGCTGATCCCGCTGCAAATACAAAACTCCGCGATGTTATTGCTAAAGCTAAATCTAATAACATGCCTAACGATACCATTTCTCGTAGTATCAAAAAAGCTGCAGGAGAAGATAGTTCTGTTCACTATGAATATATCACTTATGAAGGCTATGGACCAAACGGTGTAGCTGTCATTGTAGAAACCCTTACGGACAACAAAAATCGTACAGCGGCCAATGTGCGTTCAGCTTTTTCTAAAGGCAATGGAAACATGGGCACTTTAGGCTGTGTATCCTTTATGTTTGATAAAAAAGGTCAAATTGTCATTGAAAGAGAAGCTGTAAGTATGGATGAAGATGAATTGATGATGCTTACTATAGAAGCCGGGGCAGACGACTTTGAGACAGAAGAAGAGGGGTACACCATTACAACATCTCCAGAGGCTTTTGGCGATGTTCATGCTGCCCTTGAAGCCGCTGGTATAGAAATGGTTTCAGCAGAAGTCGCAATGATTCCTCAGACTTATACAGAGCTTACAAGCGAGGCAGATATCAAAGGTATGAATAAGATGCTTGACCTGCTTGAAGATGATGATGACGTGCAAGAGGTTTACCATAACTGGGACGAGTAACTAGGATATATTACTTTTCAAAAAACAATCAACAGGAGTACTCATGAGACTAGACAAATTTTTAGCAGAAGCCTCGGTAGGAACACGAAAAATCGTTCGAACCTACGTAAAGGAAGGCAAGGTATGCGTCAATGAACAAGTGGTCTCAGAAGCAGCGATGGAAATAGATGAAGCAGTAGACGTTGTAAACTATCTGGGTCAACAAGTTATTCATACTGGTAAAGTGTATTATATGTTTCATAAACCCGCAGGGTGTGTTACTGCAAGAAAAGATCCCTTGCACCCAACGGTACTTGATTATTTTGATAAAGTTAATAGCGATGGATTGTTCCCTGTTGGGCGGTTAGATAAAGACACTGAAGGATTATTATTTTTAACCAATGACGGCATTTTTAACCACCAGCTCATGGATCCTGAAAACCACGTCGACAAAAAATATTTTTTTTGGGCTTTTGGTATACTAGATATCGAGGATAAAAAACGACTGGAAACAGGTATCTGCATCCGAGAAGATGAACATCTCACGAAACCTGCAAAAATCGAAATTTT
>JARBTY010000173.1 GCA_029239935.1 Clostridia bacterium
TTAACTTAGTGATAATGCAATGATGTTTTGTGAGACGTTAGAAGACATTTGACAAATCTTTTCTGCTGCCTCTGATGCAGACTGTGTGGCTACAAAAACTTCTTCAATAACTGCTGAGATATCCATCATTTGATTCGACACTTCCTCAATGTCATTAAAAATAGTATTAAAAGACTCTCCTGCATTACCAACCATTGTGACACCTGTTTCAATGGCTTCATTCCCCTCTGCCATAGATAAAACCGCCTGATTGATTTCTTCTTGAATCTTATGGATCAGAGTACCTATTTCACGGGCTGCACCAGCAGACTGCTCTGCGAGTTTTTTAACCTCTCCTGCCACTACTGCAAATCCTCTGCCCTGTTCTCCTGCCCTTGCCGCTTCTATTGCTGCATTTAAAGCAAGCAGGTTGGTTTGCTGTGCAATCGTCGTAATAAGGGACACAATCCGTCCGATTTCTTTTGACTTATCTTCCAGTTGATTGATAGCTTTTGTAGACATTTTAAATTTTTTTCCTATAACCTCCATCTGTGTAAAGGCACCCTTGATGACCTCTGTTCCTTCCTCTGCCTTCTGAGAAGCTGCAACAAAGGCTTCAACGATATTCTGTAGGTCATTATCAATGTTTCCCATGCCCTCAGTAATCTCTACAGAAGTTTCTGTTATGGTGGCAGAAACTTCCGTTCGTATTTTTTCTGAGTTTTTTACCTCTTCTATAGCTTTTCTTAATTTATCCTCAAACAGCTTTGATTGATTATTGACCTCATTGACCTGATGTATCACCCATTGATCTTGCTTAGCGTAATCTCCCATTTGCTCTATTTTCATTTTAAAACATTCCGAAACTTTATGTAAACTTTCTCCTATTAAAACACTTTCTCCTTTATCCCCCAAAAATGTTTTACCGTTAACCTCACTTTCCAGCATCTCTTCTATCCACGTATTGACTTCTTTCAAATGCTCATCAATCTGCTTTTTGAACAAGGTCCATATAACAATTAAACTAACTGACACTATGCCTATGAATAGAGGTACTGCTTGTATACCTTTTGACAGCCTGTCACCATCCGCTCTAGTAAGCAAGCTATATAACGTTATGCTCATCAGGCTATTAAAAACCATCAAAATAAATGCTAAACGACTGAGTTTTTTTATGTTCCTAAAGTTTTTCAATTTTTTTCCCCCTTGTCATACCTTATACCTTTATAAAAAAGGCATATGAATAACCTATTCACATGCCTTCTAAAATGCTATAATCTATTTTCAATCTCTTGGGCAGTCTTTAAAAGCAATATTTCATCTACTAACTTTTTGCCCTCTTCATGAGATAATCCTTGAATACTTTCTCTCGTTTGAAGAATAGATGGCGGTGACATGCTTAACTCATCTAAGCCCATGCCAATCCACAGTGGCAGTAATTTTTTATCTGCTGCTGCTTCTCCGCACATCCCTGCCCATATACCCGCCTCATGGGCACTATCAACAATGTTTTTAATAAGCCTTAAGACCGCTGGCTGATAAGGCGAATACAGATGTGCAACCTCTGTGTTCATGCGATCTACAGCAACTGTATACTGAATAAGGTCGTTAGTTCCGATGCTGAAAAAGTCCACTTCTTTGGCAAATACATCTGCCATAACCGCTGCTGCCGGTGTTTCCATCATCATCCCGACCTGCACACTTTCATTAAAAGGGGTATGCTCATTTCTTAATTCAGCTTTGACTTCTTCCAGTATTCCTTTTGCTTCTATAAGCTCTTCCATAGCTGCAATCATAGGCAGCATAATACGCAGATTCCCATAACTGCTGGCTCTAAGTAACGCTCTTAGCTGCACTTTCCATAGTTCTGCCTTCTTCAGGCAAAACCGAATAGCCCGGCAACCTAAAAAAGGATTCATTTCTTTAGGAATCTGCAAATAGTCTAATTCCTTATCTCCGCCTATATCAAGGGTTCTGATGACTACAGGACGATTTTGCATTTTTTCTAAAACCTCTTTATAGGCTAGAAATTGTTCCTCTTCATTCGGAAAATCATCTCGACTCATGTATAAAAACTCTGTTCTAAAAAGGCCAATGGCTTCTGCATCCTGCTCCAAAGCTATTTTAACATCTTTTGGCATACCAATGTTGCCAGCCAATTCTACTTGAAAGCTATCCCTAGTTACCGTTTTTGTTCCCTTCAGCTTTTCTAACTGAATTTTTCTCTCTAATAAATTCTGTCGCTTCTCTCTATATACTTTGAGTACTTCTTCGCTTGGCTCAAGTTCTATCGTGCCCTTATCTCCGTCAAATACCAACATCTGCCCGTTCATGACCAAAGAGGTTATGTTAGGATATACCACTAATGGCACCCCCATCATACGAGCAATAATAGCTGCATGAGAGGTCGCACCACCACCCTCATTGATAATCCCTAAGACTAACGCTGGATCTAACTGTGCAGTGTCAGATGGTGTAAGGTCATCCGCTGCAATGATAGCTTGCTCCTTGAGTTTAAAAATATTCAAATCACCTTGTCCTGATAAATGCCTTTGGATACGGCTGCTGATATCTTTAATATCAAGTGCCCGCTCCTTCATATACTCATCTTCCATGCCCTCAAAAATAGCAATAAAGCTGCCCGCCACAGCATCTAATGCCCATTCTGCATTGCACATAAGGTCATCTATTTCTCTCTCTACACCTTCAATAAGCTCCATATCCTCTAACATCGTAATATGTGCCATAAAGATTTCTGCTTCCTTTTCCCCTTTTGTCTGAAGCATTTGATTGTAAATATCTTTAACTTCTTCTATAGCCTTTGACCTAGCAGCATGAAATCTCTCTTTTTCATGCTGTGGCTCTTTATTTTTTATTAACTCAATTTGAGCATTTAATGCTTTTTTTACAATCACTTTACCTATAGCTATTCCTGGTGAAATAGGTGTACCTTGCCAAGCGCCCATAGCCCTCCTCCTATTCTCCACATCCACTTTCGACAAAAGTCTTAATGGCCTCTAAAGCTTCTTTCTCATCATCACCATCTGCCACAAAAGTTAACTGATCTCCCTTAGCGGCTCCTACTGACATGACAGAAAGGATACTTTTAGGTTGATATTTTTTTGTATCCACACCATTTTTATAAAAATAAAGCTCAGACTTAAAATCTTTAACCACCTTTGTCAGCAAGCTAGCTGGTCTTGCATGTAATCCTTGTGGATTGGTTAATGTTACGGTTATTTTTTGCATACTATACTCCTTTACTTTTCATATTTTTTTAAAAGATAACGTTCTGCTTCTGCTGACCACAATCCCTTGTGTTTATCAATAATATCAGCTAATCCTATATAGAAAGGATCTTCTTTGCCTTTTTCTCTAAAATCTTCTAGGGCTGTAAGAGGCATATCTACTTCATTATAAACTAATTTCTTGCCTCCGGGTATATTAGGTAAATTTAAAATGGCATCAATAGCACTGTCAAGTCCTCCTACATGGGTAATCATAACTGCCGGATTGATTAGTCCTTTAGAAGACATCTCCAGAGATTCTCTCATATCATCATCATTACCGCCTGTTGATCCCATAATATGTGTAGGTGAGTAGTGCACATTATAAAAATTAACTGATGCTGAAAACTTAGTATCTGTTGGTCCAGCAAAGAAATTCATGCAGCCGTCTTTGCCTAAAATATTATCCCCATCTTCAATCAGTTTACCCACTGGTGCATACACAAAAACATCATCATACCCATCGCCATCTACTAAACTCTTTAAATAGGCTGGCACATCTTCTATATCTTTGGTGTTTACATAAATAAGATTTACACCGCATTCTTTAGCATGTTCTTCACTAAATAAAGTTTTTGCTCTTGCTATTCTTTCCTCATTGATATCTGTTACAACCAGTGTTCCTGGTCTGCGGTCGCAGTGAAGCGCGTAATCTATTGCTCCAAGTCCCATAGGTCCTACTCCTGCTAAAAGCGCCATCTTTCCACCTTCAACGATTCCTAAATGGTGAACATATTTACCTGTTTCAGTGTGGTAATTGGCATGGAAACCGCCTATAATACAAGACATAGGTTCTGATAAAGAAGCGTCATAAAAAGCTTCTCCCTCATATTTAAGTAAAAACCCAAGCTCCATAACCTCTTGTGGAATGATTGCATAAGTGGTATTTCCACCAAAAAACTCAAAAGAATATCCTGGTGCATAGGGGCTGCCTTTATAGTTTAAGGCTGGCTGAATGGCAAATTTTTCTCCTGGCTTAAACTGATCCTGCCACTTTTTGCCTACTTCTACAATAACACCTGCAAATTCATGACCCATAATGGTTGGGTGATCTGCAATATTTTCTGGAACTCTTTTGTGTTTAGAACCTTGGATAACAGCTTTATAAGTTGACATACAGATACTGTCTGATACAACCTTTACTAATATTTCATCTTCTTTAATTGCTGGCAGTTCAAATTCCTCTAGTTTTAGTGTGTTAACATCATATAATCTTACTGCTCTTGTTTTCATTTTGTTTTCTCCTTTCAATTACATCGTTATTTTAATTTGTTGCTGTAACTCCCTAATGGTTTCAAGTTCTCCCATAATAGTGCCCTCTTGCATAATACTTGCTGCACTTGCAGCTACGCCAAGGATCATGGCATCTTTTAGTGTCTCATGATGACTGAGTCCATAGGTGATTGCTGCCACCATTGAGTCTCCTGCACCTACTGTACTTTTTACAGGTACTGTAAGTCCCCCTATACTAAAGGTCTCCTCTTTGGTCACAACAATACATCCGTCTTTTCCCATCGAAATAACGACGATCTCAATTTTATATTTAAGTAGTTCTTTTGCTACTAAAACAGCTTCTTCGATTGTTTCTATCTTTTGATGACATAAAGCTTCTAGTTCGTGGATGTTAGGCTTAATCAAATAAGGTCCTGCCTGAACACCATTTTCTAAAAGTTCTTTATCTGCATCTAATATCACCTTTGCGCCTACTTCATTACACCTTTGAATCCATTTTTTATAGATGTCTGTTGGGACACTAGCGGGAACACTGCCTGCAAGCACCAAATAATCCTCTTTTTTCAGACCACTAAAAATCTGTTTTTCTAATGAGTCCAGAACCTCTTGTGTTACAGAGGCTCCTGGCTCATTGATATCTGTGTAGGTTTTGTTTAAGTCATCTACAATTTTGATATTGGTTCTTGTCTGTCCATCTCCCTCAATAAAGTGATGAGAAATACCCATTTCTTCTAACTGACTTTTTATAAACTCACCTGTTCTGCCTGCACATATCCCAAGTGCTACACTTTCACCCATCAAATTTTTAATCATTTTAGAGACATTGATGCCTTTTCCTCCAGCATCTTCTCTTATATTTTCGGCTCTATTAACATGATCTATTAATAAATCTTTTACTATAATAGTCTTATCAACTGCTGGATTAAGTGTTACTGTATAAATCATTGGTTTTTCCTTTCTTCACTTATTGTTTAGTGAATTGCTTGTAAATATACTCTATATCGGTTGTCTTTCTTAGTTCTTCAACTTTTGACTCTTCTTCCAGCATTTCAGCCAGATTGGATAAAATCATAAGGTGTTCATTGCCAATACCTGCAATCCCAATTACGAGATAAGCTGTTCCTTCACCAAAATCTACTCCCTCTGGGAACTGTAAGATGCTGATACCTGTTTTTAGAATTTTTTCTTTGGCTTCACTTACACCGTGAGGAATAGCCGCCCCATTGCCAATATAAGTGGTTAAATCTTCTTCTCTCTGAAGCATCGCCTCAATATATTCTGGTTCTACATAACCTCCGTCTACCAAAAGCTGTCCTGCCATCTTAATGGCTTCTGTCTTACTGACACTTGGAAGGCCTAATTTAATACTTTTTTTGCTAAGAGGAAGATTATCTGCTTCTTCTGCTTCTTCCGCTTCTTGAGCTATAGTACTTCCTGCACCTTGAATGGTTGCGAGCTGATTGACTAATGCATCATAGACATTGGTATTGATAAAATCATCCAGCGAAATGTGCTCTGCCTGTGGCGCTGCCACTTTAGCTCTGCCTGTCAGTTTCTCATGGGTGATAACAATGTCTGTATCCTTTGGGATAGCTTCAATTGCTGTGTTGATTACTTGTATATTCAGCCCAGCTTTTTTGATTTTTGCTTTAAGTTTGCTAGCTCCCATTGCGCTTGAACCCATACCTGCATCACAAGCTACAATGATTTTCTTAACATCACCTTTTGTCTGTACAACACTTGATTTCTTACCTTTAAGGTCTACCATCTTTTCTTTAGCTGTTTCAAAGTCTACTTCATCTTCTGTCTTTTTGATCAGTACTGCTGAAACTAAAAAACTGATAACTGTTGCTACTAAAACACCAGCTAACACTTGGAACAACCCACCTTTTGGTGCCATAGCCATCAGTGCAAAGATACTTCCTGGTGATGGAGAAGCCACAAGTCCTGCTCCTGTTACAACAAAGGTAAGGACACCGCCAGCTCCGCCGGCAATAACCGCAAGTATTAGTTTTGGCTGCATCAAGATATATGGGAAATAAATTTCATGAATACCACCTAAGAAATGGATGATGATAGCTCCTGGTGCTGATTGTTTAACAGAACCTTTTGCAAATACCCAATAA
>JARBTY010000174.1 GCA_029239935.1 Clostridia bacterium
CGCTTCTTTAATCAGACTTTCAGATGTTGGTCTCTTTTTGGTTTTGTTTTTATAGGCATCTACCTGACTCATTTCAACTCTCATCTTGTTGCCAATTTTGTAAGCCCCAAGTTCTCCTCTTTTAATGAGTTCATAAACAGTATTTTTAGATATTTTAAGTAGATCAGCTACTTCCTGTGCCGTTAAAACTTTATCCTCTGCCATTATACATTGCCTCACGTTTCATTTTTTTAATACTTACTTGTATTATACACGCAAAGCATAACTTTTTCTATTCTTTCACAGCAAATCCGTATTTTTCAAAAGTTTGTTTGACTTTATCTGAACTTAAAAATTCTATAAATGCCTTTGTGTCTTCTAGGTGTGCACTATCTTTAATCGCTGCCACTGGATAAATGACTGGCTTATGGCTGCCTTCTGGTGCACTGCATATGATATTGACCTTATCTGAAACATTGGCATCTGTCGCATACACTATACCCGCATCAACTTCACCTTGTTCTACCCAAGTAAGTACTGATTTTACATCTTTTCCGTATACTGATTTAGGTTTAACCTGATCTAATATCCCAAGATTGGTAAAAATCTCTTCTGAATATTGTCCTACAGGTACACTCCCCGGCTCCCCAAGTCCTATTTGTTTGGCCTTATCTGTTACTAAATCTTCAAAACTCATTAAATCTGTTTTATCCTTTGGTGTGATAAGTACTATCTTATTTTCAAGCAGCTCCTTTTTTGTCCCCTCTGCAACAAGTCCTTTTTCCTCTAGTGCCGTCATCTGCTTAATTGCTGCTGAAAAGAACACATCTACCGGTGCGCCTTGTTCTATTTGCTGTTGGAGTGAGCCGGAGCTTCCAAAGTTAAAAACAAGGGTAACATTTGGTTTTTCTGTTTGATAAAGTGCCTGTATTTCTCCCATAGCTTCTGTAAGACTCGCTGCAGCCGATACGGTCAGTTCCACTTCCTCTGCCGGTTCTTCCTTAACTTCCGGTTCTGCTGCCGGCGTTGGTGCTTCACTTGTCTCAGCCCCCGTCTGAACTTGCTGCTCTGATTCCTTTACCACAGTATTACCAGCTTCACACCCCGTCAACACCATTGTACTTACCCACAAAATCAAACCTATTCTCTTAAACATTTTTTTCATCATTCTCATCCCCTTATCATTTTAATTCCTTTTCGTAACAGTTCAATCAGTTTGACTCGTCTTGTTTTGTAACGTTTTGTTTATTATCATTTATTTTTATATTTGGATTATATGCCTCTTGTTTTGATTCGTCAATATTCACATTATAACTTTAGCACATTGAATAACTTTTATTAAAAAACTTACTTTTTTTCTCATTCTTTGTGTATAGAAAACAAGTGCCCCCTATTTAGACGCAATAAAGAGCAGGCTCACAATAGCCTGCTCTTTATTGTATTTACCAATACTTCATTATTTCGGGTCATAGCAACGTACCGTAAAGAAGGGGCATCCGATTCCTTTAATCATCCTTTTCATCTGAATTCTTTACGGCTGTACAAGCCGTTAGCTATGCTATATGAAATCATGTATACCAGAATGCTTACCAAAAGAATAATCAGACTCGATATATTGCTTAAGCCTTTATCCAAAATAAGCTTGATATTTGCCAATGAATTCCCCCTATCTAGAGCCCCTTCACCCCAAATACCTATCATGACGAAAACGCCTACATACAGGATAAATAGGACATACCTTACCTGTATAGCTCCAAAATACATAATGACAGGCAATATGCAGGCATGATAAATAAGCGCTGTTGCCAGTAGCATACATAACATATTGATTATGAAACCTGGCGTATTTACAAAACCATTTTCAACCTGTGCATAAGAACTCACAATAAGCCCCAGTATAGTCAAGGTTACACTGGCAACAATATAAATCAAACTGGTAATATATTTGGAAGAACAAAGCGCGCTTCTTTTGACCGGAAGTGATATCGCAAGTAAATTCATTTTGTTTTTTTCTTCATAGGCAAAAACGCCATAAGTCAATAAATAACCCATTATAGCCGGAATACCAAAGGCGTATACGATATTGCCTATAGGGAGAATGATAGAAAAAACAACTGCCATAAGCACAAGTCGTTTAAGAGATGTACCAAGGTATATTAAATCCTTTTTCACTAAACTATCTATATGTTTCATACTGCATCCCCTCCCCTTTTTGCCCTAAAAATAACATAATATCCTCGATAGTAGGTGTTACATACCTAACCTCTGTTCCAAAGATTTGTTCTGCCACTTTTTTATCGCTCAGCAGTGCCTCAAAGCCTAAACTTGTTTGTCTATAGCCCAACAAATATTTTTTAATCTCTTTATCCAATAAATTTTTAGGTCCTTTAACAACCGAATAATTTCTCAGCAACTCTTCTCTTTCTTGATTAATCAGGATTTCTCCTTGCTTAATATAAACAATATAATCTGCTGCTTTTTCTAAATCTGAAGTGATGTGTGTTGAATAAAATACCGTGACCTCTTCATTTTGCATATGCTCCATCAGCATTTCTAGTATTTCATTTCTTACCACAGGATCTAAATTAGTCGTTGGTTCATCAAGCAGTATAAGCTTTGGCCTATGAGCCAATGCCATGGCAATAGCAAACTGCTTTTTTTGCCCTGCAGAAAACTCTCCGTATTTCTTATCTATATTAATCCTGAAATTCTGCATATACTTAGTAAATAAATTTTCATCCCAATTCTTATAGAAGGGTGCAATCATATTTTTAATAACTTTTATTTTGCTCTCCTCCGGATATCCTGCTGTTTCTCCTACATACCCTATTTCTTCTTTAATGCTATCTGAATTTTTTCTTGTATCCATTCCAAAGATTTGAATCTTCCCCTCGTCTGCTATGAGCATATCTAGTATAAGCTTAATGGTAGTTGTTTTTCCTGCACCATTTTCTCCTATAAAACCTGTTATATACCCTTTTTTAATATCTAAACTTTGGATATCTAGTTTAAAATCTCCTAAGCTTTTTTTAACCTGATGAAATGCTATTGTATCCATATTAGACCTCCTCATACATCATTTTTAACCGTTCACTCATTTGCTCCAATGTCATCCCGATGCTCTTTGCGGCATGGACTACTTCTTCAAGTTTATCTTCTATTTGACTAAGCTGTATTTCTTTTAAACGTTCCATATTATTAAGTGATACATACGTTCCTTTACCAGGAGTCGTTGCAACAAAACCTTCTTGTTCCAAGTCCTCGTAAGCCCTTTTAACCGTAATAATACTGACTTTAAGCTCTTTGGCCATGCCTCTAATAGAAGGCAGCATTTCTCCTTGCTTAAGTTTTCCGTTTAAAATAAGATTTTTTATTTGACCCACAATCTGTTCATAAAGCGGCATCGCCGTATCGTTAACAATGATAATATCCATCTTCATCTCCTTACCCACAACCTATTCACTCTCTCTAACAACCTATACGTAACTTAGAAAGTTTATCCTCTTGCTAATAAGATGCATTTTATCACCTCGCAACAAAGGGTGTATTATCTGTGCATATATTATATACACAGATAATACACCCTTCTATTTAAACTGTCAATATTTTTTTAAATTTTAACACAGGATATTGAAATCTATAAAAAGAAGGTACATAGGCTCACGCCTCTGTACCTCCTTTTTGCCAAGCATCAAACTGTTTCATAATCTCATCATATGTATCAAGACATATTTGAGGAAGCTTTTGACCACTTGTCATTTCTTTAAAATCCATCCCTGCCTGTTCAAATCCTTTTTCTACAGCCTCTCTTAAAACCTGTATTTTTTCAAGATCATCCCCGCCCAGTGCCTTTGCCATTTTCATAATTCTTCCAGCTACTGCTTCTACACTATAAGCACCTCCTGGTTCAATGGCTTTTTTAGCCTCTTCCGGTGTGGTTGCCAATGGCGGAATCCCTTCTTCTAAACTGCCAAAAATATCTTTAATAAGGTTTTGACCCTCTTCTGATAGTCCATAGCTATTAGCCTGATTTCGTAAACTGATTTGCATCATTCTCTTTAGCATGTCCACCTTAGCTGCATCTTGCTGTTCTCTAAGTGCTTTGATTTGATCCGGCGTAAGTTTTTTGACTTTGTTATAAGTAACTGCATTACCTGTTTCGTCTGATTTTACAAATTGATCTTTTTCACTGCTCTGGCTTTCTTCTTGTATGTCTTTTTCCTCAGTAGTTTTATCTAGTGTCTCATATTGTGACATATACGTACTTGCTATACCTCTAATCTCCATAATAATCAGCCTCCACTCTTTATTTATATTTCGGTCTATTTATTTGGAAAATGAGAGCAAATAAAAATTCTAGAGTACTTTACTTAAAAACATCTTAGTTCTTTCTTCTTTTGGATGATCAAATATGTCTCTTGGATTGCCTTCTTCTAATATCTTGCCTTCATCCATAAAAAGGAGCCTTGTCCCGACTTCTTTTGCAAAACCCATCTCATGGGTTACAATCATCATTGTCATGCCATCTCGTACCAGCTCTTTAATAACCTCAAGTACTTCTTTAACCATCTCTGGGTCTAAGGCAGAAGTTGGTTCATCAAAAAGCATCACCTCTGGATTCATGGCCAGAGACCTGGCAATGGCGATTCTTTGTTTTTGTCCCCCTGAAAGCCTGTTTGGATACTCATTTGCCTTATCTCTAAGGCCTACTTTATCAAGTAGTACATAAGCTGCTTTTTCTGCCTCTTCCTTAGATAACTTTCGCAGATTGATAGGCGCCAGAGTAATGTTGTCTAGTACCGTCATATGCGGAAAAAGATTAAAATGCTGAAATACCATCCCTACCTTTTGGCGAATACTATTGATATCTGTCTTGGGTGCGGTAACATCCACATCATCTATTAAAATTTGTCCGCCAGTCGGCATTTCCATCAGGTTAATACATCGTAAATAGGTGGATTTACCTGAGCCTGATGGTCCAATAATAACGACAACTTCTCCCTTATCTACATAATCTGTAATCCCCTTAAGTACATTAAGGCTGCCGAAGCTTTTACATAAATTATTTATCTTAATCATAAGGTCTGCCTCCTAATTGCTTATATTAATCTTCTTTTCTACTCTTCTCATAACCTTAGTGAAAATACCCGTTAGAACCAGATAACATACTGCTATAATCAGTAGCGGCTGAGTTGCATTCATCGTGATGCTTATCATAATATTGCCGGCTTTCATAAGATCCATGCCCCCTATAAATCCGATAATAGCTGTTTCTTTGATAAGAATGATAAACTCACTCACAAAAGCTGGCAGCATTTGCTTAAAAGCTTGCGGCATAATAATATGGCGCATAGTATCTGTATAATTAAAACCTAAAGAACGACCTGCCTCCATTTGTCCTTTATCTATCCCCTGTATGCCCGCTCTGATAAGCTCCGCCATATAAGCGCCACTGTTAATACCAAACGCAATACCCCCTACTACAATTCTAGGAAGCTCTGATTTGGCAAATATAACATTCCACATAAAAACAATTTGTACAACAGCTGGTGTTCCTCTGATAACATCTATATAGATTTTTGCGATGCCCTTTAGTATCTTTTCTATCCACTCAAACTTTTTAGAGAACTGACTCATTTGAATGATTGCGACTACAATACCAAGAATCACCCCAATCACTAATGCAATGGCCGTGAGCCCCAGTGTCCATAACATCCCTTTGAGTACTACTATATAGAAATCCTTGTCAGCAAATATCTTATAGAAATTGATTGTTTGTTCTCCTAAAATGCCGCTTAGAAAATTTTCCAAGATTCCTTCCTCCTTGTATACGTTATATAATGCATTTATTCTTATTTATTATAGGGTTAATCGGTTAATTAATCCAGTACTTCTATCACTTTTTTACACGAAATAAGGTTAAAGCCTATGCCTTAACCTTATTTTATAAGTATATGAAAATATTTGTTATTTATCCTTTCATATATCCAATGATTCGCTATTATTCAGCACTATCAAAAAATTGCCCATAAATTTTGTCGTACTCACCATTTTCTTTAATTTCTTTAATGACGTCGTTAATTGTACTTAAAAGTTCTGCATCGCCTTTTTTAACAGCTATTGCATATTCTTCTTCTACAAAAGGTACATCCAATACTTTGATATCACTTTGACCTTCAACTAATTTTTTAGCTGGTTCTGCATCAATAACAACCGCATCTACTTTGCCATTCTTAAGATCCATCACTGCAAGAGGAGCTTTATCAAATTGAACAACCTCTACACCCTCTGTTCCGCTCACAAATAAGTCACCTGTTGTGCCAAGCTGTACGCCTACCTTTTTACCTACTAATCCTTCTGCTGAAGTAATAGAGTCGTCATCCGCTTTAACAATGATCATTTGTTTAGATTTGAAGTAAGGTTCTGAAAAATCTACTTGTGTTTTTCGCTCTTCTGTGACACTCATACCTGCTGCGATAAAATCCATTTGCTCATTGTTAAGACCTACAATCAATGTGTCAAAGGACATATCTTCTATCTTAAGCTCTTTTCCTGTTTTAGCTGCTATTGCTTTTGCTATTTCTACATCAAACCCTACAATATTATCACCATCACGATACTCAAAAGGCTCAAATTCTGCATTTGTACCCATTACAATATACTGGCCGTTCTCTTCTGTTGCTGCTGGTGTTTCTGTACTTTCAGAAGCCCCGCCGCCGCATCCAGCCAACATACCTATTGCAAGTACACTTGTACCGATTAATGCTAATGCTTTTAATACTTTATTTTTTTTCATTTATATTTCCTCCTATTAATTGATTTGTGTATCACTCTTACTCCATGAATAATTATACATTTTAACGTATTTGTAGTCAATATATTTTTTTTCCTTTTTTATCAATAATATGCCTTGTAAATTCTGTATGCTTTGATAAGCATAAAAAGTGGGGATTTTAGCCAGCTTATCCCCATTTTTATCTACATGATATTAACATAAAATTTTCAAAATCTTCTCTTTGCCTGTGGATAGTGTGTATAACTTTGTGCATAACTTGAAAACACGTACAAGCTCTCCTGTTATTTTGTGGATAACTTGTTTGTTATGTTAATTACTTAGCAAAGTTATGTAAAAGATATAAGTGTTTTCCTCAATTAAATACCTGTTAATTTCTTTTATGGAAAATACTGTATTTTTAATAAAAATACATTTACACAGTAATACAAATCCCTCTTCACGGCTTACATGCCTGAGCTGAAGAGGGACCTGTTTCTTTAATTATCCATTAAATCTCGTAATCTACTACTACTCTTTTCACTGCCACTTGTCTTACCAGACCATCAGCTACCTCCAAATGTTTGGGGTGGTGCTGATACCCTTCAAGTGCTTCTTTGCTTTCTAATACTGAATATAAGGCTACGTCATAAGCTACATCTGCTGGGTTAAAATTAAACCCAACTTCAATCTCAATGAGACCTGGTATTTGTCCCTTTAATCCCTCTAAACGTTCCTTTATTTTTTGAAGGATTTCCTGTTTTGTCCCATGGACTTCATGGTCTGCTATTTTCCACATCACAATATGTTTAATCATATTACTTCTCCCTTCATCCTTTAAATACATTCAGAACTTTAGTTGTTAGTTATATAGGTCATTAGAGTAATGCTTTTGCTGCTTGAACGACATTTTCTACTGTAAAACCATGTTTCTTAAAGATAAGTTCTGCTGGTGCTGACTCTCCAAAAGTATCTAAGGCAATCACTTTACCTGATAGGCCTGTGTATTTATGCCAGCCAAAGCTGCTAGCTGCTTCTACTGCTACCCTTTTAACCTGACTGGATGGTAAAATAGATTCTTTGTAGGCTGCAGTCTGATTTTCAAACACATCCATAGAAGGCATGCTGATA
>JARBTY010000175.1 GCA_029239935.1 Clostridia bacterium
GCATCTGAGAACTGCTTCCGCAGGATTTTTAGAAAAGTCTTAGCGAAAGGGCTTCATCTGTTCTTAGCTCCACTGTTTGAGCAGGTAAGCGTACTTCTTACCTGTGAGTTTGGAGCATTAGATGAAGCTCTGAGCTTAGAGTTTTCAAAAAGACGAGGACTAAAGGAATCAGATGCCCTTTCTCTTTACGGCACGCTGCTATGGATCCAAGCTATATAATAATAATTTATATAAGGGCTACCGATGCTGTAAAAGCTCCTAGAATAGTATGCAGCCAATCATAAACAATACCCCAATTATAAAGGCATAGATATCTGGTCTTCTATACTGTAAACTATTCATCCTTGTACGGCCGACACCACCTCTATAGCATCTAGCTTCCATTGCCATTGCCAGCTCTTCTGCCCGTCTAAATGCGGATATAAAAAGCGGCACCATAATAGGAATCATGGCTTTTGCTCTTTTAACAATATTGCCTGTTTCAAAATCAGCACCTCTTGCCATTTGAGCTTTCATAATCTTATCCGTCTCTTCCAGTAAAATAGGAATGAATCTTAGGGATATACTCATCATCATGGCAATCTCATGGGCTGGGACTCCAAACCTTCTAAATGGGTTTAATAAAGCCTCTATGCCATCTGTAAGCTCTATAGGTGAAGTGGTCAAGGTCAATAGCGATGAGCCCACAATGAGTAGTATAAGCCTTGCTCCCATCATAACGGCTGTTAGTATCCCCTGCTGCGTAATCGTAAGGAAGCCAAAGCTAAAGATGACATTGCCGCCCTGCGTAAAAAAGACATTGAGTACTACTGTAAATAAAAGGATAAACATAATACCTTTTAATCCTTTTAACATAAAGCTAAGAGGCACCTTGCTTATTTTTATCGCACTATAAAGTGCTGCTGCCACAAAAACATATCCCACAAGGTAATTTATAAAAAACAAACTTATAATATAAATAAAAGTTACAATTATCTTAGTCCTGGGATCCAATTTATGAACAGCTGAGGACACCGGATAATATTGACCTATCGTTATATCTCTAATCACTTTACAGCTCCCCTCTGCTTCAAATAATCTTTAATAATCTGCGCCGCTTCCTCCACAGTTAAGACATCTGTATCAATGTCCATCCCCCTGGCTTTAAGTTCTTCTAATATATAACGAATCTGAGGCATAGCAAGTCCTATTTTTTCCAGTTCTTTACCTGCCCTAAAGACCTCTCTCGTAAGGCCTTGATAAGCTATTTTGCCTTGGTAAAGCACAATAAGCTTTTTGGCATACTTTGCAACATCTTCCATACTATGTGAAATAAGTACAATGGTAAGACCTAACTCCTCATGCATTTTTTTTAGCTGATCAAATAATTCATTGCGTCCTCTTGGATCAAGCCCAGCAGTTGGCTCATCTAAGATAAGTATTTCAGGTCTCATAGCAAGAACCCCAGCTATTGCTACCCTTCTTTTTTGTCCCCCTGAAAGTTCAAAAGGAGACTTACTATAATATTCCTCTGATAGACCCACGGCATTTAGGGCATAATGGACTCTTTCTTTGACTTCCTGCTCACTAAGGCCCATGTTTTTAGGTCCAAATGCAACATCCTCATGAACTGTCATTTCAAAAAGCTGATATTCGGGATATTGAAACACTAGGCCTACCTGCTGCCTTATCTTTCTTTTATCGGCTCCTTGCTGATGAATATCTTGTCCTTTTATGATTACTTCACCCATGGTTGGTTTTATAAGACCATTAAACATCTGAATGAGTGTACTCTTACCTGAACCTGTATGTCCTATAATTGCTGCAAAATCACCCTTTTCGATTTCGATGTTAATATCCTCTAGGGCAGCTTTTTCAAAAGGCGTATTGGGATTATAAATATGTGTTAGATGATTAATTTTTATTGCCATATCTCATTCGCCACCTCTTCTATAGTTAATGCATCACGCTGAAAATGAAAGCCCTCTTTATTCAGTAAATAAATGAGATAGGTTGTATCAGGTACATCTAAACCGACATTTTTTAAGATATCTACTTCCTGAAAAACTTCTTTAGGTGTGCCCTCTAGTATAACCTCACCTTTTTCCATAACAATGATTCTATCTGCCAAAATAGCTTCTTGCATATAATGGGTAATATGCACAATGGTAATACCATATTCAGTATTCAGCTTCTTCATCGTATGCATGACCTGTTTTCTGCCAATAGGGTCTAACATGGCTGTTGATTCATCAAATACAATGCATTGTGGTTTCATCGCTATAACTCCTGCAATAGCTATCCTTTGTTTTTGCCCGCCTGAAAGCTGGTTAGGAGACCTTCTTTTGTACTCACTCATACCTACGGTAGTCAGCGCCTCATCCACTCTTTGTCTAATTTCTTCAGGCTCTATCCCTATATTTTCTGGTCCAAAAGCCACATCTTCCTCTACAATGGTCGCGACAATCTGATTGTCGGGATTTTGAAAGACCATTCCAACTTCTTTTCTTACATCCCAGATATTATCTGGCTGTGTGGCATCTATCCCGCTTACAAATACAGTCCCTGATTTTGGTGTTAAAATAGCATTGAGATGTTTTGCAAAAGTAGACTTACCTGAACCGTTGTGTCCTAGTATAACAACAAATTCACCCTTTTTAATGGATATGCTTATATCATTTAGGGCTGGAACAGCTTCTTTTTTTTCTCCGTTTTCATCATAATTGTAGTATTCAAATATGACATTACTTGTACTAATAATATTGTTCATAGGTCACACCCCTTTGTTATATGTATATATAAAAATTCTAATCCACCTATTTTGTGATTAAACCATTTATATTTACATATATATATTTCACACTTTACAGTTTAATTTATTTTGAAGGCTCTATAGTGTGAAATCATTGAGAGAAACAACTTTGGTTTGACGAATAACTCAAGTTTATATATTGTTTCTCTATAAGTGATTAACTAAGTTATACAGAAAAGGGATTAAGAATAGTTCTTAATCCCTGACCACTATACTAATTCAATAATAACTTCTTCTGCGCCGTCACCTTTACGAGGTCCGATTTTGATGATTCTTGTGTAACCACCATTACGATCTGCGTATTTTGGTGCGATTTCGCTAAATAGTTTATCTGGTAAATCAACCTTTTTAGCTTGTCTTCTCTTTGCAGTATCAACTTCTGTTACAGGGTATAACACCTTTAACATTTGTCTTCTAGCATGTAAACGAGAAGAACTGTCCTTTTTGATTGTTTTTTCGATAGTTTCAAATACCGTTACATTTTTACCATCTACAACCTCTTTAACACGTTTACCATTAACGTCTTTTTTAGGTTGTTTTGTTGTAACTGTAACTTCTTCATAATTATCTTTTTCACGAACAGCCATTGCTACTAAGCCTTCTGCAATTTTGCGAATCTCTTTTGCCTTAGATACAGTTGTTCTGATCTTACCATGGTATAAGAGATTTGTAACTTGGTTACGTAATAATGCCATACGTCCTGCAGCATCACGACCAAGTTTTCTTTGTCTAGCCATGTCCTAACCTCCTTCTGTTTTGCCATTAATCTTCGCTAGGTCTAAGTGAAAAACCAAGCTCTTCAAGCTTTTGAAATACTTCTTCTAATGATTTACGTCCGAGGTTTCGAACCTTCATCATTTCTTCTTCAGTTTTATTGGTTAAGTCTTCAACTGTGTTAATGCCCGCACGTTTTAAACAGTTAAAAGATCTTACAGAAAGATCTAGTTCCTCTATAGTCATTTCTAAAGTTTTTTCTTTAGAATCATCTTCTTTTGTCACCATTATTTCTGTTGTACGTGCATTTTCTGATAAGTCAATAAATAGATTTAAATGTTCGCTTAAAACTTTAGCCGCTAAGCTTACTGATTCATCTGGTTTTAAGGTACCATTTGTCCAAACCTCTAAGGTCAGCTTATCATAATCTGTTTGTTGACCTACACGTGTATCTTCAACTGTGAAGTTTACACGTTCTACGGGAGTGTAGTTTGCGTCAACTGGTATAACTCCTATTGGAAGTTCTGTCTTTTTAAGCTTATCAATGCCTTCATATCCACGGCCTCTTGTAACGGTCATTTCAATACATAGGTTTGAGTTTGCACCACCATTTAAAGTCGCAATATGAAGATCTGGATTGAGGATTTCTATTTCAGGACCACATTTGATATCTGCGCCTGTAATAGCTCCTTCTCCAGTTGCTTCAATATAAACTATTTTAGGTTCAACACTTATACTTGTATCACGGATTGCAAGGCCTTTTAAATTTAGCATGATTTCTATAACATCCTCTTTTACTTGAGGAATTGTACTAAATTCATGAAGTACCCCATCTATTTTGATACTGCTTATAGCAGAACCTGGAAGTGATGAAGACAGTATTCTACGCAGACTATTGCCAAGCGTAATACCATATCCTCTTTCCAATGGTTCAACTATGAAGCACCCATATTTGCCATCAGCAGACAATTCTTTAATCTCAATTTGTGGCTTTTCAAATTCCAACACCGGATAAACCCTCCTTTGGTTTTTAAATAAAATATTGAGGGTGACGAACTATTACTTAGAGTAAAGCTCAACGATAAGTGTTTCTTCAACTTCTGTGTCAATTTGATCTCTAGCTGGTACCGCTTTAACTGTTCCTCTAAGGTTTTCAATGTCGCCTTCCAACCATTCTGGTACAATACGAGAACCTGTTACTTCTGCAGTAAGTTTGAAACGTTCAAAACTTTTTGCATCTTCTTTGATCTCAATAACATCACCAACACGTACTTGATAAGAAGGAATATTTACTCTCTTACCGTTAACAAGTATTAAGTTATGTCTTACAACTTGTCTAGCTTCTGTACGTGAACGACCAAGTCCAATACGGTAAGCTACATTATCTAAGCGAAGTTCAAGGAAACGTAGTAAGTTTTCACCAGTGATACCTTGTTTACGTTCAGCTTCTTCAAAGTATGTTCTGAATTTACCTTCAAGAACACCATAAATTCTTTTTGCTTTTTGTTTTTCACGTAATTGTAAACCATATCCAGACATTTTCTTTTTAGCTTGACCGTGCTGACCTGGAGCATATGGTCTTTTTTCTACTGCACATGCAGCTGAAAAACATCTTTCGCCTTTAAGAAACAATTTTTTACCTTCACGACGGCATTGTTTACATTTAGAACCAATATATCTAGCCATTTTTTATTTACACCTCCTATTACACTCTTCTACGTTTTGGTGGACGGCATCCATTATGTGGTACAGGAGTTACATCTTTAATTAATGTTACTTCTAAACCTGCTGCTTGAAGTGCTCTTATCGCTGCTTCTCTGCCGGAGCCTGGGCCCTTAACCATAACTTCTACTGCTTTTAATCCGTGTTCCATTGCTGCTTTTGCTGCTGTTTCAGCTGCCATTTGTGCTGCGTAAGGAGTTGATTTTCTTGACCCTCTAAAACCAAGTCCACCTGCGCTAGCCCAAGAAAGAGCATTTCCATTTGTATCAGTTAACGTAACCATTGTATTATTAAAAGTAGACTGAATATGTGCTACTCCTCGTTCTACATGTTTTCTGTCGCGACGTCTTTTGGTCGTTCCCTTTTTTGCCGCCTTTTTTGCTACTGCCATGAGACCTTAACCTCCTTTATTTACTATTTCTTTTTATTTGCAACTGTTTTCTTAGGACCTTTACGCGTACGCGCATTTGTTTTGGTTTTTTGTCCTCTTACTGGAAGTCCACGTCTATGACGAATACCTCTGTAGCATCCTATTTCCATTAATCGTTTGATATTTAATGCGATTTCACGACGAAGATCACCTTCAACTACTTTAGTTTTGTCGATGATTTCACGTAATTTAGCCACTTGCTCGTCAGTTAAGTCTTTTATACGTGTATCAAAATCTATTCCAGCTTGATCAAGAATTTTGCGAGAACTTGGACGTCCAATACCATAAACATAAGTAAGTCCGATTTCTACACGTTTGTTTTTTGGTAAGTCTACACCTGCAATACGTGCCATACTTGTTTGCACCTCCTAAAGATTACATATATATTAATACAGCATAAGTCGCTATGCCGCAGCCGCTTTAAATGATAACTTCACAAAATATTATTATATACTATCTATACATGTAAATCAACATTTACATGTAAATAGATATATATACCTGATAAATTTCTTTATCCTTCCAATATTTTGGAGCTTCTTAAAGCCTATCAGCCTTGTTTTTGTTTGTGCTTTGGATTCTCACAGATAACGCAAACACGACCTTTTCTCTTGATTATTTTACACTTTTCGCATATCTTTTTTACAGATGGGCGTACTTTCATTTTCTGCTCTCCTTTCTTTTAGACCATTTATTTAGAACGCCATACAATTCGTCCTTTGGTTAAATCATACGGAGATAGTTCTATAGTTACTTTATCACCTGGTAAGACCCTGATGAAATTCATACGTAGTTTTCCTGAGATATGTCCGAGGATAATATGTCCCCCTTCAATCTCAACTTTAAACATAGCATTTGGTAACTTCTCTATCACTGTTCCCTCTACTTCTATAACATCACCTTTAGCCAAGTTACAAACCTCCTTATTACACAGAAGATTGCCCTATATACTCTTTTAGAGCTTT
>JARBTY010000176.1 GCA_029239935.1 Clostridia bacterium
CCTTTTGTTGGACTCTGGAATACTGTCTATCGTATAAGGAATGCCTGTTGCCTTCTGAACTTCCTCTTGCACAAGGGGCTTAGGTTTTACTCTTAAAAACATGACTGATGCAGTAAGTACTATGAGTATCATCAGTATGACAATATCTGCATGCCTTCTTCTTTTATATTTTGTTTTTCTTCTTTTTTTCATCTTTTCCTCCTGCTTATGCCTTTTCTCTAGGTTATCTGACAACTTAATCTGCTTACTCCTTACTTTGGCATTATACTATACTCTTTTTAATAAATCTATTTTTACCCCATTAAAAAAGCTGCTAAGTTTTGGACGACGCCAAAAGCTTACCAGCTCTTATAAAATATATTTATTCTTCTTCTTTTTTCAAAAATTCTTCTTCGGTTACTAATCTAAAGTCAATAGACCTTGTCATCTTATCTGTCTTCATAACCTGCACATAAACTTTGTCTCCTAAGCGGTAGATTTGTTTCGTGTGTTCACCAATCCATCTGTGCCCTACTTCATCATAGATATAGTAGTCATCTGCCATATCGTTGACATGAACAAGGCCTTCTACAGTGTTTGGAAGCTCCACATAAATACCCCATGAAGTGGTGCCTGTAATAACACCTGAAAACAGCTCGCCAACATACTGCTCCATGTACTCCACTTTTTTGAGTTTAATCGTTTCTCTTTCGGCTTCTTCTGCCCGTCTTTCCCTTAGGGAAGACTGTTTGGACACTTCCGGCATTCTCTCAAAAAGCTCCGCTTCTTTTTTGCCTTTCAGCTCATTATGAAGATTGTATTTGATGATACGGTGAATCTGCAGGTCGGGGTACCTCCTTATAGGGGAAGTAAAGTGACAGTAATATTTGGCTGCCAGCCCAAAGTGACCGTTGCATTCTGCTGTATACCTAGCTTGTTTCATAGAACGGAGCAGCAAATGACTGATGATATTTTCTTCTGGCTTGTCCTGTACTTCATCCAGTACTTTTTGCAAGTCTTTAGGGTGAACCTTTTGGCCAGCTCCTTTGATATTGTAGCCAAAATTACTGATAAACTCTGTTAATGCCAATACTTTCGCTGGGTCTGGATCTTCATGACTACGGTATACAAAAGGTTTTTCCTGCCAGTAGTAGTCCTCTGCAATCGTCTCATTACATACCAGCATAAATTCTTCGATAATACGGGTGGCAATGTTTCTGTCATAAGGCCTGATCTCCACTGGTGTGCCATCTTTATCTAAAATAACTTTGGTTTCTTCAAAGTCAAAATCTATGGCGCCCCGTTTGATACGTTTTTTACGTAAAATATCTGCCAGTTCTTTCATGTTTTCAAACATCGGCAAAAAGTCTTTGTAACGTTCTCTTAACTCTTCATCTTCATCTATTAATATCTTTTTCACAGCCGTATAAGTCATGCGCTCATCGATTTTAATAACGGTCTCCATAATTTGATGATTTTGCACATTGCCATTTTGATCTAAGTCCATCATACAGGTAAGTGCCAGTCTGTCTACCCCTGCATTAAGTGAACAGATTCCATTGCTCAGCTTGTGTGGCAGCATAGGGATTACCCGGTCTACCAAATAGATACTTGTACCTCTTTCTACTGCTTCCTTATCAAGCGGATGTTTTTCTTTAACATAGTGAGTAACATCTGCAATATGAACCCCTAGTCTGCAAAGGCCATTGTCTAGTTTTTCTATGGAAATGGCATCATCTAAGTCTTTGGCATCTTCGCCGTCTATGGTGACCATCTGAATACCCCTTAGATCAGTTCTGCCCCTCTTATCTTTATCAGGCACTTCTCCTGGTACATCTTCCACTTCATCCATAACCTCCTTAGGAAATTCTCTTGGGAGGTCGTATTGATAAATGATAGAAAGAATATCTACTCCTGGATCATTGACATGACCTAAAACGGACAAGACTTTCCCATCTGGATTTCTTCTCTCTTCTGCCCAGTTGGTAATCTGAACCAATACCTTGTGTCCTGTTACTGCTCCTTTAGAATGTTTTTTGGGAATAAAAACATCTCTTGAATACTTTTGATCATCTGGTACAACAAATCCAAAATTATCACTTTCCTGATAGGTACCTACAAGGCTTTCAGGCCCTCTCTGGAGGATCTCAATGACTTCTGCCTCAGCCCTTTTTTCTGATGTGGGCTGTTTAGTGATGCGGCAAAGCACCCTGTCTTTATGCATCGCACTATTAACCCCTGATGCGGGAATAAAAATATCTTTTTCATCTTCATCTAATACTAAAAATCCAAACCCTTTAGGGTGCCCCTGAAAAGTCCCTGCCACAAGATTAAAGGTCTGAGGAACAGCAAACTTCCCTCTTTTAGTACGAATTATTTTTCCTTCTTTAATGAGTTCTCCAAGAAGCTCTTCAAGCTCTGGTCTATCCTCGTTTGGTACTTGAAGCACTGCAATAATTTCTTTAATTTTCATAGGGACATACCCTGGATGTTTCATCATATCAATGATCACTTGTTTTCTCGTCAACGTCTTAGGAGCATTTTCTTCTAGTTTCATCGTATCATCTCTTTTCTTTTGCAAATTTACAGCTTTTTAAATATCTGTTTGATCTATAACTCAATCAGTTGTTTCTTTAAATATAGTATACCATACTCTAATTATAATTAATCCTCTTGTTAGGTTTTTCTCTTCTTAAATCTCAAAAAACAAAAAAATACACCTTATATCTGAGATATAGGGTGTATCTGTTACTCATTAAAGAACCATAAGTACTAATGCAAGAATAACAAAAAGCGCTGCTGTAAGTTTAGTCCATCTTTCAAACTTACCTTCCAAACTATGCTTTTTATTTTTATCCCAGTAGCTGCTGCCGCTGCTGCTTGAAGCACCGCCTATAGAACCAAGTCCTGCTGATTTACCTTCTTGCATTAAAACAACTGTAATGATTGCAAGTGCAGCAATGATATAAATTATGGTAATGACTATTTTTGCTATTGCCATAGTTTAAAGCCTCCTTCAAACCGTATGATATGCACATCTTTTCTTATACTATCATAAATTTGTTAAGAAATCAATCAATTTTGTAAATAAGCCCTATCCGCTTTATAGGCCTGACTGCATATTTTGCATAAACATTTGACCGGCATAAGCAAACCCGAGGCTTATCAGTATAAAGACTGCCTCAACACCTGCAATCACCGCAATACTTTTTTTAGTACTTGTTCTTGTAACCACCGAGTATCCAATCACCAATATACAAATGCTCAAGATAGACGGAATCGTTGCGAGTTGGGCCAGTACTCCCAGTGTCATATTTGTAATCATAATATCCTCGCTCAGCAAAATGGGAAGACCTAACACACTTGTACTAGCAGTTGGGATCACCATGGCGATCAATCTATCAATACACATCAAAGCCGCTGCAACCATTTGTGAAAGCAGTGCTACTGTAAAAAGCGAACCAAATCTGCCTTTATCCTTAATCATCGCTTTGACAATCTGAATAACAAGTGCCGTAAAAAAAGCCCCTATAAAAATAATAACAACTGCTGCTATCGTTCCGGTTACTTGTGCCATCACATAACTCTGTCCAAGCATCTCTTCAGCTATGCCTTTCATTCTCATGCCATCTAGAGTCTGCTGTTTTGTAATAGGATTCTGAAATGTCAATAACGTCATAATAACGGTAAATAAAATAGCGCCTACTATACCAATACTTACCCCTTTAGGCGGATCATGATAAAAATTTTCCTCCATCATTTTTCTTGGCGCAGCAAATACGTTGATAAAGTGCTTATACCAAGGGGTAATAACCCTTGTTTCTTCTTCAATAATCTTTTCTCTATCGACTACAGCAAAACCACCGTCTAAGTAGTCCCTTCCTTGGTCGTCTAATTGTACTTTTTCTTCACTCATTTTAACTTTCCCCTCCTATGACTATTTAACTATTTACTTTCTAATGACTATTATGTATCAAATACTTTGATAAAACAATTAGAAATATTTTATATATTTCGTAGTTTCTACTTTTTATATTAAAACATATTGACCAATTAGTCAATACGTTTTAAACAACTGTTTTATCCCCCATAAAAAGCCCTTTTATGCAAAATAAGACAGACTTAGAATACTCTAAATCTGCCCTTTTATGGTTAGTTATTGATACATCATCTTTCTCATCTAGCCTTTTTATTTTTTGAGGTTAAAGAAAGATTTAATACCTCTGTATTCTGCTACATCACCTAACTGCTCTTCAATACGAAGGAGTTGGTTGTATTTAGCTGTTCTGTCTGAGCGGGCAGGCGCACCGGTTTTGATCTGTCCTGCATTAACGCCTACTACAATATCCGCTATGGTTGCATCTTCTGATTCACCAGAGCGATGAGATACTACTGCTGTGTACCCTGCTCTCGTAGCCATTTCGATGGCATTAAAGGTCTCTGTAAGGGTACCGATCTGGTTAACCTTTATAAGAATAGAGTTACCTACACCCTTTTGAATACCTTTTTCTAAAATCTCAGTATTGGTTACAAAAAGGTCATCTCCTACCAGCTGTACTCTGCTGCCAAGTCTCTTAGTCAGGAGTTCCCAACCTTGCCAGTCATTTTCTCCAACCCCATCTTCTATAGATATAATAGGGAATTTGTCTACAAGACTTTCATAGTAGTCAACCATCTCTTCAGATGTTCTGATAATCTCTTTGCCGCGCATTTTACTTTCGCCTTCAAAGTAGTATTTGCCGTCTACTGAGTTATAAAGTTCAGAAGCTGCTGCATCTAAAGCAATATAGATTTGTTCACCCGGTGTATAGCCTGCTTTTTGTATCGCTTCTACAATCAATGTAAGTACTTCTTCTGCAGTAGAAAGGTCTGGTGCAAAACCACCTTCATCGCCTACTCCAGTTGCAAGTCCTCTGCCATTTAATACTTTTTTGAGTGTATGATACACTTCGATACACATTCTGAGTGCTTCTTTAAAGCTAGGAGCGCCCACTGGCATAATCATAAACTCCTGAAGGTCCACTGTATTGTCTGCATGCTGGCCGCCATTTAAAATATTCATCATAGGCACAGGAAGTACCTTTGCATTAAAACCGCCCAAATATTGATATAGCGGTACTTTGAGTGCCTTTGCAGCAGCTTTTGCAACAGCCATAGACACCCCTAAGATCGCATTAGCTCCAAGCTTTGATTTAGTTGGCGTACCATCTAAATCAATGAGCATCTGATCTATCGTTGTCTGGTCTAAAGCGTTCATGCCAATAATAGTCTCAGCAATCACTTTGTTAACATTATCTACAGCTTTTGTAACACCTTTACCATTGTATCTTGAAGCATCTTCATCCCTAAGCTCAATAGCTTCTCTCTCACCAGTAGATGCGCCCGACGGCACAATAGCGCTTCCTACATAGTTACCTTCTACAACAACTTCAACTTCTATAGTAGGGTTTGCTCTTGAGTCTATCACTTCTCTTGCAAATACATCTAAAATTTCTATATATCCCTTCATGATCAAAGCCTCCCATTCTTATTAATATTCTAAAGTATTTTTACCTTTTCAAAGCCAATTTATGCATAGTAAATGCTGACCCATTTACTCCTTTAATTTGGCGTTTATAAAACCCATCTGTTTCTGACCTCTTTATGAGTTCTATATCTATATGTTGACACAATACCAAAATTATATCAAGATATATCTATGTAAAATTTGAAAATTTTTTCAAAAAAATAGTGTATCAAACTTTTATCCAAAAGCTTGGTACACTATCTGTATTTTTAATAAATACTTACTGATTAATTATTTTTGAAGCAGGGATTCCCCTGTCATTTCCGCTGGTTTATCCATTCCCATCATTTCAAGAAGGGTTGGCGCTATATCTGCAAGCTTGCCGCCTTCTTTAAGGGTTACCCCTTCTTTATAATTAACAAGAATAAAAGGAACTGGATTGATCGTATGTGCAGTAAAAGGCTCATTGTTGGTATAGTCTATCATCTGCTCTGCATTCCCGTGGTCTGCACAGATAAAGGCATAGCCATTGGTTTCTTCAATAGCCTTAATAACCTTGCCTACTGCTTTGTCAACAGCTTCTATGGCCGCTTTTGCAGCTTCTAGCATACCTGTATGGCCTACCATATCTGGGTTTGCAAAGTTAGCTACAATCACATCATATTTCCCTGATCTGATGGACTCTTCCAGTTGATCAGCTACTTCATAAACACTCATCTCTGGCTGCAGGTCATAAGTTGCAACTTTTGGTGATGGAATAAGCTTTCTTTCTTCCCCTGGATTTGGCTCTTCTGCGCCGCCATTAAAGAAAAAGGTTACATGGGCGTATTTTTCTGTTTCTGCAATACGCAGCTGTGTTTTACCCTGCTGAGCTAAGTATTCACCAAAAGTATTGGTTAAAGTTTGAGGTGCAAAAGCCACTTCTTTATTTGGAATGGTAATATCATATTGTGTAAAGGTTACAAAGTGTACAGGGATTCTTTCTCTTTCAAAACCTGCGAACTCTGGGTCACAAAATACTCTTGTGATCTCACGGGCTCTGTCTGGTCTGAAGTTAAAGAAAATAACCGTATCATTTTCTGACACTTTCCCTACTGGCGTACCGTCTTTAACAATAACTGTAGGCA
>JARBTY010000018.1 GCA_029239935.1 Clostridia bacterium
GACCCCCATATCTTCTACATTAACAGGCCTTTTTTGGACTTTAGGCAAAAAACTAATCTTACCGCCACTCTCCATAATGGCTAGATTAATATCATTGACATCAAAATACCCTGCTAATCGACACTCTTCTAAAAGATTGTTTGCGTCATAACGGACCTTTCTGATATTCTTATTGATGATTTTACCATCCTGCATCAGTATGATAGGGGCTCCTTCAAAAAACTTTCTGGCCCATAAGCTCTTCACCGTTGCTAACGTGATAAGGATGTAAATACCTACATACACTCCCATGGCTGTTAAAGAATGAAACCATTGTATCTCTGTGTCAACCGTCATCTGTGCGGCGATTGATCCAATAGAAATACCCACAATATAATCAAACATGCTGAGCTGCGAAATCTGTCTTCTTCCCATAAATTTAGTCATGATAAATAGTATAAGGATTGATGCAATGCTTCTTATAACTACTTCTGTCCACTCTGCTGAAATACTCATTTAGCTCATCCTTACTTTAAAGTGATTGCCTTATTTATTTCTTTATTTTAATCACTTTTGCCTAAGTTATGCATTTGCTCCCATTGCTCTTTTAAATTCTAAACTTTGCTACATAAGATTCCAGCAACTGTCTCAATACTTTCTAGCTGAATCTAATGATTCAATCAATTCTTTAAATAATATTTTCATGCCTGCTTTAATCTGTTCCTTTGAAAGGTGTGCTATGGCGAGCCTAAAAACTCTTTCTCCCGATTGCTTTGTGATAAAAAACATCTCACCTGAAGCAATATAGACATTTTTTTCTTCTAGTCTTTTAATAAAGAGCTCTAGATTTAAAGTCTCAGGTAATTTCATCCAAATAAAAAGTCCTGTGTGGGGTATAAATACTTCTATTTGACTCTTATTAAAACTACTTAAGTACTCTCTTAAACTATTCATCTTCTGCTGATAGATGCGTTGCGTCTTTTCATTATGTTTTTTGTACATGCCGCTATTGATAAAAATTTCTAAGGCACCCTGAGATAACGCTGAAGTACTTAAGTCATAGTGTTTTTTATATTTAAGAAAGTCATTTTTTACTGCCTCTTGTAGGACAACTGTTCCTATTCTTATCCCTGGCATAAAAGCTTTTGAAAAGCTCTTTATATAGATTATCCTTTCCCATACATCATAGTAATGCATAGGCAGCACTTTTTTATGAGTATCAATATCTGCCAAATAATCATCTTCTACAATATACACATCATATTTTTGAGCCAGACGCAAGATTTCCTTTTTTTCCTTTTCCGAATAACTCGTACCTAGAGGATTATGTAGTCTTGGGATGGTATAAAAAAACTTAATCGCTTCATTTTTAAATAAACACTCTAATTCATGAAGATCAATACCCTCAAGAGTCCTGTTGATACCCATTATTTGGTTTCCGTTCATTTCTATCAATTCATGGATTAAACTATAGGTTGGCTCCTCCACCAAAATAGTTTTCCTGCCATTAGGAAAAGGCATTTGCACCAATATGCTCAATGCCTGCTGTGCTCCTGAGGTTATACATATTTTTTCAATTGACGTAAATACTTGATAACTCTGTAGATGAGTCACTAAAACCTTTCTTAAGGACTCCAAACCTTCCGTTCTCCCATAGGAAAATAAACTATTTTTATACAACGCTACTGCTCTGTTAATACAGTGGTTAAATTCCTTATAGGGTAAAAGCTTCGGGTCTAGAAGTACCTCTCGAAAATCAAACCTCTCACTCACTTCTTCATCAAATTTCTCTCCTTCTACTAAGTAATATCCGCTTTTAGGCACCCCATAAATCTTATAGTTCATCTCCAACTCCTTGTACGCTCGTATCACTGTAGACTTGTTGCACTTGTATTGCTCAGCCATCACCCTTATCGCTGGCAGCTTTTGCCCTTGCTTCAACTGCTTTCCTGCTACAAGTTTCTCAATATCCTCGACTATCTTTTCATATTTTTTCCCCACTCACATCCCCCCTTCTCTATGGTCTCCTTAGAATAGATTCAGATCTTCTGTATCGGTACAGATTCATTTTTTAAGTATTGTACCGTTCGTTATATCTCTATATACTACGATTATAGCTGATTACTGTCAATTGCCGGCGTATGTCTTTATTATTTTATTTGAAAATTCCAAAGGAGTGAACCCTCAATGACTAGAAAAAAGGCCTTATTATACCTTGTAATAACCTCTGTTTTATGGAGTATCGGCGGCTTGTTTATTAAGCTTGTAGATTGGAATCCTATAGCAATTGCAGGTGCAAGAAGCGGTATTGCCGCCGTTGTGATGCTGCTTTATCTAAGAAAACCTATTCATTCTTTAGGTAAATTCAAGTTGCTCGGTGCTTGTACCTATGCAGTTCTTCTTATATTATTTGTTGCAGCTAATAAACTTACAACCTCTGGCAGTGCTATCTTGTTACAGTTCACTGCACCTATATGGGTTTTATTTTTCTCCAAATACTTTCTTAAAGAAAAATCACATAAATATGATTTATTAACCGTAGCTATTGTTATATTTGGTATGGCATTATTTTTCATTGGAGATTTAAAAAATGGCACCTTATTAGGTAATTTTATTGCTTTGCTAAGTGGTGTAGCTATGGCCGGAGTTATCATTTTTCTAAAACTTCAGCAAGATAGCCCCCCAGTAGAGATGACTCTGCTTGGCAACCTCTTCACCTGCTTTATTGCCCTGCCCTTTTTCTTTATATCTGCCCCCAATCTCAACAGCATAGCAGGTCTGCTTGTACTAGGCGTCTTTCAGTTAGGCATTTCCTACATCCTTTATACCACAGCTATTAAATATGTTTCTTCTCTTGAAGCTATTTTAATACCTGTTTTAGAACCTCTGCTTAATCCTTTATGGGTCTTTTTATTTACTGGTGAAAGCCTTGGCATTTATTCTCTTATTGGCGGCGCTATTATACTTTTGGCCATCACTCTAAGAGAGTTTATTTCCTTTAAAACGGACTCTTCTGTTTTTATTGACGAATAAAAAATAATATGATAGATTAGCATTACTATTCCATTTCGCAGGAGGTATCTATGTCTAAATATAAAGTTTGCAAACACACACTTCATTATAATCAATTGATCAAAGCTTTAAAGGAACATGATATAGACTTTAAAATAAAAGACTGCCTTAAGAAATGCAGCAAGTGCCGTTCCCGCATTATGGTACAAAAAGATGATGACTATATTTCAGCTAAATCGATTGACAAATTACTTTCAAAACTAGATATTAATTAATAAACCAAAAAATTTATATAACTCTTATAACAAACTATAAAATCCCCACAATGCCTTTTGCAAAGTGGGGATTACGCTTTCAAATGAACTACTATTCTCTATTTATGAATCTTTATCCCTGTAACCTTCTCATAATATTTTGCAAGTGCACTATGGTCCTCTTGTCCGTGTCCATCCGCATGAAGGGTCTGAAGCATCTCCATAACCATTGCAGTTAAAGGCAGCGGTGAACCAACCCCGTGTCCTGTATCTAGTGCATTATTGATGTCCTTAATATGTAAATCAACCTTAAATCCTGGTTTGAAGTTATTATTTAACATCATAGGTGCCTTTGCATCCATCACAGTTGACCCAGCGAGTCCCCCTCTAATAGCATGATAAACAAGTTCTGGATCTACCCCTGCTTTTTTAGCTAACATAAACGCCTCTGAAACTGCTGCAATATTCAAAGCCACAACAATTTGATTGGCAAGTTTTGTTGTATTCCCAGCACCAATATCGCCACAATGAACTGCACTAGCACCCATCTTGAGGAAAACATCTTCTTTTAAAGCTTCAAATACTTCTTTATCTCCTCCGGCCATAATCGATAAAGTACCTTCTACCGCCTTTGGTTCCCCTCCTGAAACCGGTGCATCAATCATTTTCACGCCCTTTTCTTCACATGCTTTCGCAATTTCCTGTGAAGCCAATGGTGCTATAGAACTCATATCTACTAAAATAGTTCCCTCTTTAGCGCCCTCCAGAACACCACAGGCTCCCATAACGACTTCCTTTACTTGTGGCGAATTAGGCACCATTGTAATGATAATCTCACTTCGTTCTGCTATTTCCCTACAAGATGAAGCCGCTTTTGCACCCGCTGCCACAACATCCTGAATATTTTCAGCTGCTATATCATACACCACCAACTCATGTCCAGCCTTTAGTAGATTTTTAGCCATTGGTTTCCCCATGATTCCAAGTCCGATAAATCCTATCTTCATCATTTCATCTCCATCCTATTTCATCATTATTTATTGACACACTCAATGGCTTCTATAATATGAGCCGCAGTTAATCCGTGATACTCCAAAAGTTCTGCATAGTTATGGGCACTACATCCAAAAGTATCATTTACCCCAACAAACTCAATAGGCTTGCAGGCTTTGCAAAGCGCCTCTGCTACAGCACTCCCTAGCCCCCCAATCACACTATGTTCCTCTGCTGTCACAACACCTTTGCACTCTTTAGCCTCTTTTATAATGAATTCTTTATTTAACGGCTTAATAGTACTCACATTTACTACTTTAACTGAAATAACACCTTCTAGTGCCTTGGCCGCCTCCAGTGCCTTTGTCAGCATGATGCCACAGGCAAATACCACCACATCATGCCCTTCTTTTACTATAGACGGCATACCTACTTTAAATGCTCTATCTTCTTCTGTTACATTTTCATAGTCATTACGGTTGATTCTTATGTAGCACGGTCCCTGTATGTCTGCCATCGCCTTTACCATTTGAACTGTTTCATTAGCATCTGCTGGACACAACACTGTCATGTTAGGAATGGCTCTCATGATGGCCATATCTTCTATCGCCTGATGGGTTGAGCCATCACCAAAATCGCTTAGCCCTGAAGAAGATCCACAGATCTTTACATTTAGCTTTCCAATGGAGATAGTTTGTCTTATCTGGTCATAGGCCCTCCCTGCTGCAAACACTGCAAAAGAATGAATAAAAGGTATTTTACCTGTTTGAGATAACCCCGCTGCCACTGATGCCATATCTGCTTCTGCAATGCCCATTTCAAAATATCTATTAGGAAAAGTCTCTTGAAACAAATAGCTCATCGTTGATTTTCCCAAATCTGCTTCTAATGCTACTATATTTTTATTTTGATGCCCGAGCTCTACTAACGTATTGCCATATGCTACCCTTTGATTGATATAAGTCATTACTATTCCTCCCTCCCTTAAATTTTACGCTAACTGCTTGATGGCTGTATCATAAAGTTCCTTAGTTAGGACGCCATTATGAAATCCAACAACATTTTCTGCAAAACTAAGGCCCTTTCCTTTTACTGTATTCATAAGAATCAATGTAGGCTGCCCCTTTATAGTATCTGCTTGGTCTAATGCCGAAAGAATTTCTTCCATATTATGACCATCGATTTCAATAACATGCCAGCCAAAAGCTTGCCATTTAGGTATTAATGGATTGGTATTAAAACGCTCTTCTATAGGTCCCATCGCCTGCAATCTATTTCTATCTAATAAGCCAACAAGATTATCCGCTTTGAAATTCGTTGCCGCCATTGCAGCCTCCCAAATCTGGCCTTCTGCAATCTCTCCATCTCCCATGAGTACATAAGTCTTTGCATCGTACCCATCCATTTTTTGTCCCAGTGCCATCCCAAGCCCAATAGATAGTCCTTGCCCCAGCGACCCTGTACCTGCTTCTATACCTGGTGTCTTGATAACATCTGGATGACCTTGAAGCCTAGCCCCTAGACTTTTTGCTGTCTTCAGTTCCTCTTTTGGTATAATGCCTGCTTCTGCTAAGGCTGCATATTGTAATACGGCTACATGCCCCTTACTCAAAATAAATCGATCTCTGTCAGGCCTCTTTAAATCGTTTATATCATATCTCATCTTATGAAAGTACAATGCCGTAATCATATCTGCACTTGAAAAACTACCACCCACATGTCCAGCAACCCCAATACCAATACACTCTATAACACCTTTTCTAATCTTCTTTGCCGTATTTTCTAGTCCCTGAATTAATTCCTTCTCATAACTCATCTTGTCACCTCCATTAAAAATTTCTCAACATTTTACTTGTATGAACTGCACCTACTTCATTTTCTTCTTATTTTTTTCGTATTCTAACATCCTTTTATACGTGACCTCCACATGCTCTGTCATAATATGTTCAGCCTTTTCTCCGTTGCCTTCCTTTATAGCTTCTAAAAGCAACTGATGATAATATAGCCCCCCTGTATTACCACTTATACTTACGATTTCTTCAAATGCCATTTTCATCATATCGTTAATAATATGATAGGTTTCTGCAAAGATAGAGTTCTTCGTAATCATAGCAAGTTTAATATGAAAATCCATATCTGCTTGGGCAAATTCTCTCTTGTCATCTTTACTCTGTTGCATGCGGGTCCAAATCTCTTCTAGCTCTTCTATATCTTTATAGGTTGCCTTATGAGTAGCAATTTTTGCAGTTTTTCCTTCAATGACCGTACGAAATTCCAGAACTTCTAAAAGAGAGTTTTCACTTAGATAAATAGCAGATATAATCCCATTCATCGCCATTCCTGGCTGAATTTTTTTTACAAAGGAGCCTTCACCTAATCTCGTCTCTAATAAACCAAGTACAGCTAACTTTTGTACCGCTTGCCTCGCTGTCATCCTACTGACCCCGAATGCTTCTGCCAGTTCATTCTCTGAGAGAAATTTTTCTCCCGGTTTTATATCTCCTCTTAATAGCATCTGCTTTAACTGCTCAAATACCTCATGGCTTACATTTGTTTTCTTCACAGGTTGTATTGCTGTTTTCATGTGCATTTACCTCATTTTCATTTTTTAAAATCATCTGTCGCCTTTAATATAGCCGGATAATAACATGAGTATAGGTAAAATGCAATATGTATATCCTATCCCTCTCCATAAATACTTCTTAATATTGTGTATCATAAGGCCAAGGCTTGCCGCCAGCTAAACATCCCCCATCAATATGATACATCATACCAGACATATAACTAGAGGACTCAGATGCCAACATAACAGTCAGTCCAAGAATTTCTTCTGGCGTACCTGGGCGTTCCATGGCTATTCTTTCTTTGAGATATTGACTTCTCTCAGGGTGTTCCCAAGTAACTGTAGTTAACGGCGTTATAATATGCCCAGGTGCAATAGCGTTTGCCCGTATGCCATATTGTGCCCATTCAACTGCCATCGAACGGGTCAAGGCTGTCAAAGCACTTTTGGTTGCTCCATAAACACTACAGCCGCCTAACATCCCCACTGCATTATGAGATGACATATTAATGATATTACCACGCTTAACCTTGATCATATGTTTTGCAACTTCCTGTGATAAGAAAAATACACCTTTTAAATTAATACCCATTAACTTATCATAAGTACTCTCATCTACATCTAAAAACCCTTCTCTCTTGTTAATGCCCGCGCAATTAATAAGTACATCTATTTTCCCGTATTCTTTTATAACCACATCCACAAAAGCTTTAATTGACTCTATACTCATGATATCTAGTTCAAAGCTTTTTGCCTTATCACCACTGTTAATAATCTCTTTCTCTACCTGCTGCAATCGGTCCATTGCAACATCACATAGTACGATATCACCGCCAACACCAGCGAGCCCTTTTGCCAGCACACTGCCTATACCACCAGCAGCACCAGTCAAAACAATCACTTTGTTCTCTAGAGAAAATAATTTCTGTAAATTTTCACCTACAGCCATTTGTAACTCCCTCCCCTATTTTATTATTTAGATTGTTACTTGATACTTGTTACTTGTATAACAAGTTATGAGCCTATATTACTAAAATTAATTGATATTGTCAATATTATTCTATAATATTTTATCCTGTTCTAAATTAGATTAGGATGAAATATACAATTTACACAACTCTTCGAATCATATCTATTAAATCTACCACATATACCCTTATATAATAAGTCAGTAAACTAAAATAAGATGCTTCCTTTATGAGCATCTCATACCATAGATATCTGAAAATTCAACATTTATTCTTTCAATGGGTGCCTGCTTTGCAAGAATACTGCACTGCTGCTGTTTTTGAGGTGCTTCTTTTACGGGCAAGCTGATGACAAAGCTTGTCCCTATTCCTTCCTTGCTTTCAAAGCTTATGGCACCTCCATGCATTTCGACTAACGACTTTACAAGACTTAATCCTATCCCACTACCCTCGTTTTGACGCGTGAACATCTCATCCACCTGAAAAAATCTTTTAAAAATCTGACTTTGTTTATCTGCTGGTATACCAATGCCGTGATCTTCTACCTTTATACTAATCCCTTCACCTCGGTCATATACATTAACAAATATGTCTCCTCCATCTGGTGTAAACTTTATAGCATTAGAAAGCAAGTTTAATAAAATTCTTTCTATCTTTTCATCATCACAAGCCATTATTTTTTCTTCTATCTCTGTATCAAATACAATATGAATACCCTTCTGCGCTGCATAGTCTGATACCGACAATGTAATCTCTTCGATTGTACTTATAATATTACAGTTTTCCAGATGAATCTCAAAAGCCTTTGCATCGATCTTAGTAATATCTATTAAATTATTGACAAGCTTTAACAGCCTGTAGCAGTTTTGTTTCATCGTCCCTACATTCCTTACAATCTTCCCCTTGCTTTTTGTCCAATCCTCATCATTCATATAAAGCTCTATAAGCTGCACAGATCCCAAGATAACATTCAGCGGTGTTCTTAACTCATGAGAAATATTTGAAAAAAATTCTGTCTGCATCTTTTCATGCTCTAATATTTCGTCTATTGTTTGTTCGTTTGTCATATAACTTTGTATCAAATCTAGTTTTTCATTGAGTTGCCTTTCTACTTCTTTTCTCTTTTCTATCTCTTTAACTAGCTGTTTATTTTTATTTTTCAGTGCTTGTGTAAAGGTTCCAAAATAAAAGGCCGTTATGTAATAGAGCGCGGTGCCTATGAGCATCGTCGAAATATCTGTTCCATCATCTACATTTACCTTAAGAATAAAGTTTGCAAACCCCAAAAACACCCATAATGTTGCTGTAATAAGTCCATCTTTCAGACTCGTTTTAATACAAGCTATGATGATACAAATAAGACCACAAATGCCTTTTACAGACAGTGGTATGAACGGAAGTACATTTAAAATAACCATCAGTAAATAGAAAAAAAAGCAACCCCTTCTCATGATAAAGACTCCTTTAAATATCAATCTAAACCTATAGTAGCATACTGCAAAAGCTTTTCCTATAAATTTCATTAGCAAGTTTCGACAGAAAAAAAAGACAGCAAATGCTATCCCTCTTTGATAAACTCCTTATTATAAAAAATACTGATGCCTAATACAATAAGCAGTACCCCCGTTATAATCATCAACACTTCTATTCTTATAATATCTGCTAAAGGCCCAAATAATATCATCCCCAGTGGCATTAGTCCGGCTGACACAATCTGTATGAAGCTAAATACCCTTCCCTGCATATCACCCTCTACCTTCTCTTGTAGCAAAACCATTGCAGGTGAATTGAAAAAGGGCATAGTCATCCCAGTTAATACCATGATACCTAAATAAACATAAAATACCTTAGTCACTCCGACCGCTACTGTTAAAAGACCAAAAGCACAACAGCTTACAGCAATCGTGATAATCCGATTCTTAAAACCTCCCCAGGTGGACATCACAATTCCCCCAAGTATTGATCCCACAAAAAAACTCATTTCATTAGCTGTGAGTCTCCAATATTCGTCTCCAAAAGTACGTGTTACCATCAATACATTCAAAAACGCTGCTGGAACAATTAAAAAAGTAAAAATAGCGTAAAAAATAAGTAAGTGTCTAATAAAAGAATGACTTAGGGAATATTTAATCCCTTCCTTAAGATCATAGAAATAATCTGTATCTTGTTTTTCAAGGGCTTTTTTATGAGGCACAACCTTCAGTGTAAGTAATATTGAAATGCCTATAGCCGCTGTAACAACATCCACAAATAATATGTTTTCAAATGCACCATAGGTGAGTATCGTGCCGCTTACAGCAGGAGATACCAAAAAGATCAAGGATTGGATAGTACCATTCATACCATTGACCCTCATCAACTTTTCCTCTGGTACAATCTGAGGAATAAGTGCGTTGACCGCTGGCATCTGAATCCCTGCACCAAATGAACGGATACCCGAAACTAAAAACAATATCCACATGCTCTCATAGCCCATTAAAAGTATGATGGCTAAAACCAATGTTGATACTGCAATCAGTCCATCTGATAATACAATGAGCAGCTTACGGTTGTATCTGTCTGCCCATACGCCCGCAAATAAAGAGATACCCAATTGGGGTAAAAAGGCACATATCGTCGACAAGGTAATCATGATTCCTGAATTTGTTGTTCTGGCTATATACCAGATAATTGCAAACTGTACCAAAGACGAACCAAATAGTGAGATGGTTTGACTAGATAAAAATAAAGCCGTCTTTATCTTCCAGTTTGAAAAGGAAGTATCGTCTATTCTATTCTCTGTTTTCATAAACCCTCATTTCTAATCCTATCATTAAGTTTGAACTAGACAAAACATATGTTCTATTTGTTCTAAAACTTATTATAAAGTATTGCAATAAGGGGCGTCAAGTTATAAAAAGTGATTTTATAGTCTCCCTTCCTTTAAATGTAATAATACTGATGAATTAATAATCACTGCAACTGATCCCACATTATGTACCAGCGCGCCCATGATAGGATTTAAAAGACCTGTCATAGCTAATAAAATAGCGGCAAAATTCAGTGTCATAGAAAGTATCAGGTTCAGCTTAATGGTTCTCATCGTTTGCTTAGACAATCTTATCAGATGAGGTATATGTTTGATATCATCTCCAACCAGTGCAATATCTGCAGCATCTACTGCAATATCACTGCCGATGCCTCCCATAGCAATACCTACATACGCTTTTTTTAGCGCAGGTGCATCATTGACTCCATCCCCCACCATACAAACCATTTCATTTGTACTTTGGTAAGATTCAATAATAGCAAGTTTATCCTCCGGCAGACACTGGGTATGTACAGCTGTGATGCCTGTAAGCTTCGCCATGCGTGAAGCTGCCCTAGTGCTGTCTCCCGTAAGAAGCAGTGCTTTTAAGCCTGAAGCTTGTATACCTTTTACTACCTGATCGGCATCTTTTCTAAGTGTATCCGAAAGGGCAACAAATCCTTCTAGTATATGATTCACTGCTACATAGATAATACTGCAGCCTTCTTTTTCATAGGCCTGGGCCTGATCTATTGCCGCCTGAGGTAAAGAAATGCCTTGTTCCACTAATAATTTAGTATTCCCTGCATGGATTATTTTTTCTCCCAAAACAGCTCTCACTCCCCGCCCTGCAAACATCTCAAACTCTTCGGGCGCGTTAGGCAAAGTATCGGTTTCAGACTTGAAGTAAGTGATAATAGCCTTCCCCAGAGGATGTTCTGACCTAAGCTCTGCCGAGGCCGTCAAGGCTAATAACTCTTTGATAGACAGATGCCCGTTTAAGCTTTGAACTGCTGTAACACTGGGCTTTCCATAAGTTAAAGTACCTGTTTTATCAAAAGCCATATGCTTTACCTTTGCCAGTCTTTCCAGAGCATCTCCTTCCCGTATAAGAATACCATATTTTGTGGCATTACCAATACCCGCCATAATAGCAGTAGGGGTTGCCAGCACGAGGGCACAGGGACAGAATACAACCAGAATGGTGACCGAACGTATGACTTCTCCTGTAACAAACCATGTTCCCGCTGCCGCTGTTAGTGCGATGACTACAATCCAAGTCGCCCATCTATCGGCAAGGCCCACAATCTTTGCTTTGCTGGCATCAGCTGATTCTACCAGTCTGATCATCCTCTGCAGGGAACTGTTTTCTCCAACCTTTGTTGCTTTCATCTCAAACGTGCCAAATTGATTAACTGTGCCACTAAAAACCTCATCGCCGGTCTCTTTATCCACTGGCATGGATTCCCCTGTCATAATCGCTTGATCAACGGCGGTCTGTCCGCTTGTAATGACTCCGTCAACTGCAATGGCCTCCCCTGGAATAACCCTGAGTCTATCTCCGATTTTTACCTCTTCTGCTGGTACTATACTTTCTATATCATCCCTAATAACCCGAGCGATCCTCGGTGTAAGATGAACTAGCTTTTCTATACCCGCTCTAGCTTTGGCCACGGTTCTTTCTTCTAGTAATGCCCCTATAGCCATAATAAAGGCTACTTCTCCTGCTGCAAAAACCTCTCCTATAAACACTGCTGCAACAAGAGCGATAGATACCAGCACATCTGCTTTGATATCAAACTCCGTAACAAGGCCCTTAACCGCACCTAAAATAATAGGCATACCGCATAACACAATGGCCACCCAAGCGGCGTCAACTGGCAAGGTATCTCCCAAAATGCTGAAAAAACTTATAAGAAGAGATATACCTGATACTATAAGCCTTAAAATCGTGCGTTTCTCTTCATCTGCTAACCATGCTTTCATCTCATCAACTCCATCAAATAATAATATACCATATACCCCTATATGGTATATTATTATCTAAAAGCTGTCAATATAACATTTGATACAAATAAACACTTTATTTGTTAAAAATTTCCTGTTATTATGCACGCCCCACGCGTTGTTACTTTTTTATGGCGGTGCTATACTTATCCTTATGAAATAAAGTGTTACATGTTTTATGTAAAAAATTAAAGGAGGCATTACCGATGAAATTGAAAGCTTTACTATTATCTTTAACAGTAGCGGCTATTTTACTTGCAGGCTGCTCACCTAATGAATCTCCAGTACCAGAAACCCCAGGAACAGAGTCTCCTGCTGCTGAATCTCCTGCTACTAATACCCCAGCAACCGAATCCCCTGCCGCCGAAACCCCAGTAGATGCTGTAACAACTGCTTCTATCGTAGATAATGAAACTGATTTTGAAAATGCGATTAGTAAAGATGGCGAGTGGATTATCGCCACTCTTAAGGATTTGACCTTTGACAAAGAACTCATTTTAGACGGTGAGTTTAAAAATGGCAAAAAAAATGATGATGGTACAGATGCTATCCAGCGTAAAATAGCTCTTTACGCTCAAGATGCAGATAAAAATGTAACAGACCGATTCTCTTTAACGGCACCAAAACTCACGATTAAGAGTTCAAATGCAAGGATTCAAGGCGGAACTTTTATCGGAGACGTTTATGTTGAAGCAGATAACTTTTCTGTCGTTGATGCAAAAGTTGAAGGCAATGTGTATTTTGCCAGCGAGGAGTATAAGTCTAGCTTCAAGTTAGAAAAAGAAGGGACAGTTAGCGGCGCTACTGAAGTAAAATAATACTTTTTAACTCTCTCCAAGTGCAGTATCATGTTAATCTATAAAAGAACAAGCGGGGCTGCTACACAACTCATTTTAATTGGTTGTGTAGCAGCCCCGTTCTGAATGATTTCTATACTGCTTTTAACATGATTGATAAGTTAAAAGAATCCCCTTTAAACTTATAATTCATATAACCTTGGTACTTTTCTGCAATTGTTTTCATATTGAGCATGCCAAATCCATGACTCTTCTTATCTTCTTTTGTTGTGCCCGTAATTTCTGCATTTGTAATATTTTTATCTACTGTGTTAGTTATTTCTAAAAACAAACAATAATCTCTAGATTTAATCTGAACGCCAATGGCCCTACGCGATTCATCTAGAACTTTTAAATTAGCTTCAATGGCATTATCCAGTGCATTACTCATTAAAGAACATAAATCCACTTCATTAATGTTAATATCATCTGTTAGCTGACCTTCAACTTTAAATTGAATATTGTGTTTTTTAGCTTTTTTATATTTCTGATTAAGAACAGCATCGGCAATTTCATTTCCTGTTTTAATCTCAAAATGAACAACTTGGCTATTTATCTGCATATCTGATATATATTTTCTCGCTCTTACTACGTTATTCATTTGAAGAAGCATATCAATACAGCTTATATGATTATTAAAATCATGCCAAATTCTTCTCACTTCTTTATTTGTTTCATCTTGATCTAAGACTGTTTGCATCATAACTTCATTTTGATACTGCATAATATGGTGCTGTGTTTCTTTTTCAAAGTAATCTGACATATACTGAAAGATTTGATAAACAGTAATCGTTAAAACAAGTATACCGACCGAAATCCAAACTAACGCAAATCCAACACTCGCATTTCCTTTAACAGCCACTCCAATATCCATAATTAACAACATTGAGAAAGCGGAAACGATAAAAACAACGATTATAATTTTATAAAATCGTGCTGGAATATTATTAAAGTTTTTACGTGTCGTTCTTCCTACAATCTTTATATAAATATAAGTAATTAATTTTGAAAAAATACAAAAGACAATTCTATACCAGTTGACAGAAAGCGCAATCGTGATAACATCTATTTGTGTAATAGCAGAAGAAACATAGATAATCATACTTTCAATAACAGCGATTCCAACCATGTACATTGTTGCCCAAAAAAGGCGGACAAGTAATCTTCCCTTAAAAAGGACAAATGCTATTAATATACAACACAAATAAGATCCAATCATTTGAGCTGCTGAAAACTTAGCCACTCGGCTTAATGCAAAGATTGAAGTGGCAGAACTAAAAATGATAATATATGCCAAACGGTCAGAAACTTTCGTATTTCTATCAAGTATCCCCTTTAGGAATACATATACAAATATAAAATCAATTAAAAAAATGCTGTATTCAAATATATGCCAAAGTAATCCAGTTTCCACGGTGCGACTAACCCTCTTTCCTTTAAAATTTAAGATATTCTTATCGAACTCCAAATTCAATACTTCTTTCTGCTTTAAATAGATACCTCCAAATATCCCAAATTTTGTTTTTAATTTTAATTAACTGCTAATATATTCCAAAAATTAACACTTGTATCTCTATAATAACTTTACTTTGACAATATTCCAATACTATTTTGTCTTTCTTCAACATATTTCTTCTTTGTTAGTGTCTTTAGACAAGAATACCCGCTACATCGCCCCCTTGCTGGGCGCACATAAAAGACCCACCCTCGAAGACCTACTCTCCTATGGATGGGTTAAACTGTTCTCTATTATTAGACCATCCGCGAAAAATGCTCTACTGCCTTTGCAAAATCCGAAATGGTTTTGTCTGCATCTCCATGCTCGATGCCTTCACGGACGCAGTGCTGCAGGTGCCCCTCTAAAATAATCTGCCCAACCTTGTGCAAGGCTGATTTTGCAGCATTGATTTGTACCAGAAGATCTTCACAAGGAACATCCTTATCTATCATGTCCGAAATGCCTCTTACTTGCCCTTCAATACGTTTTAATCTTGCATGTACTTTTGGAATATCCATACATTGTCTCATGCTTTTTCTCCATTCTCATCATAAACTCCGGTATACTCCTATAGGGTATAGGAAGTAGGTTGTTTTGTCAACATAACACTGCCTTGTTATTGACTGATAAACATCCAACTGCAAAATCTTTTTTCTAGTAAATCTATGGCTTTAAATAACAAAAAGCTCATAATCCCCAAAGCCAATATACCCGCAAACATTTCCTTGTATTTCATAACTGCCCATGCATCCATGATAAAATACCCAATGCCATAGCTGGCTGCATAGTTTTCACTAAAAAACAGAGCAGATAGACCTATCCCTACACTTATTCTTAGAGAAGAAATCATTTTAGGTAGTACAGCAGGAATAATCAGATGCCTGTACATAGTCCATTGATCTGCTCCCAGTGCTTTTACTGCATAATGAAGTTCTTTAGGAATCTCCTTAACGCCATCTCTTGTTCCTAAAAGGATCTGAAACACAATAATCGTCACCACTAAAACAATCTTAGAAACATTCCCGAGTCCAAAAAGCAGCATAAACACAGGTAAAAAAGCTATTTTGGGCAGGGGATACAGTACATAAACTACCGGGGAGAAAACGGCGTCTGCTCTTTTGCTGCTCCCTGTCCATAGACCTAAAGGAATACCAATGAGCATCGCTATAACAATGGCCACACCAATTCTTAGGAGACTGACTCCCATATGCCAAAGCAGTTCTTGGCTCATAAGCCTAACAAATACCACGCCCGTTGCAATAGGATTTGGCACAATATTTGAATGCAGCAGCTGATGGGTTAGTTCCCAGATAACAAGCAGTATAAAAAAACCATGTAAGGTCTTGCTCTGAACAACTCTTCTTAGTGCTTTCATCGCTTGTCTCCTTCATAAAGAGATGTCCTCACCACCTGATACAGTTCATAATATGCCTTATCCGAATAAAGCATTCTTTTTCCATAATACGGATTTTCTATAATCTGTTTAATCTTTGATTTTTCCATAATGACAATCTGCTGTCCCAAAAATATAGCTTCCTCTATGCTATGGGTAATCATCATCAAGGTTAGACCATTTTTTTGCTGCAGTTTTAGAATCAACTCCTGAATCTTTTCTTTTGTGACAGCATCTAGTGCTGATGAGATTTCATCAAAGAGCAACAGATCTGAATCCGTTACTAAAGCTCTGGCAATAGCCGCCCTTTGCTTTTGTCCCCCGCTGAGCTGACTAGGGAATTTGTCACAATGTGCTTTAATATCAAGTTCACATAATACATCATCTATCTTTTCCTGCATAACTTTTTTATCTTCTTTTCTTACCTGCAAAGATGCAGGCATCTTTGTGCGCCGCTTTGCATAAATACCTAATGCAATGTTTTCTCCTACCGTTTTCCATGGCAAAAGCCCTCCGTCCTGAAGGATGATGCCTGTCTCTTTTCTAACACCTGCCAAAGGCTTTCCTGACACATAGACTTCTCCTTTATAACCCTTGAGAAGTCCTGCTAAAATATAGAGCAGAGTTGTTTTGCCACAGCCCGATGGTCCAATAACAGCACAGGTTGTTTTCTCTGGGATATTCAAATGGACATCTTTTAGAACCTCTTCATTCCCATAGCTATACCCTAAGCTCTTTATGTGAATCACCTTTTGTCAAATCCTTTCAATGCAAGATTTTGCTGCACTACTCCTGTTCAATAAACGAAAAGTCACTAATCTCTTCCAAAGTATAAGTCTTCTTGGTTAATCCTTTGGTCTTAGTCCATTCAAGTACGCTTTCAAATGTTTCATCCGTTATTTTTTGAGCCTGAGTATATGTTACTTCGCCACTGAGATAATCCTTTACTTCTTCTGGAAAACCATATTGACTTAGCACATCGCTGTACTCAGCGGGCTCCGTGGTGTTGATATAGTCTACTGCTTCATTGTACGCTTTGTAAAAAGCTTTGACCTCTTCAGGCTGATCGGTCAAAACAGCTTCATTAAACAGCAGCGTTCCAGCCTTTATCCCATATTCCTTAGACGTTGCCAGTAGTTTTGCTCCCTTTTCTATCAGTAAAGTGGCCTGTGGTTCGGTAAAAATCACCCCATCAATCTGGTCAGAGAGCAGTGCCTCAAAACGGGCTGTAAAAGAAGGTATACTCACCACTTGATAAGTGATGTCATTCTCCTTGGCCATCTCATCCATAATATATTCTAAGACAAAGTTAGGGACAATAGACACTTTTTTGTCATTAAGCTTTTCAAAACTATCAATCCCTGAATGAGGTGAAGTCAAGAGTTTAAAATCCTCATTGATATCGGAGGTTATCTTCATCTTAACATCCCCTTCATAAAAGGTCAGTGAAGTCATAACATCTGCTATAATCGCATCGATTTGCCCTCCTTGCACTGCAACATTACGGTCATTTGGAGACTGGAAGGGTACAAGTTCTACATTCAGCCCCTCTTTCTCATAAAAACCTTGCTGTTTTGCAATAATGATTGGAATAGCTGATTCGGCAGGTAAAACCCCAAATTTCAGTGTATAATCCAATGCTTCTTTTTTTTGACACCCTACCATCAAACTAGATAAAATTCCTAAAGTTGCAATAAATATTCCTATTTTTTTCATGTCAAATTCTCCTGTATTCTTTTAGATTAGTCTTTAATCAGTGCTGTAAATTTTGCAAAATCATAGTCTAATAAAACACCATTTCTATGAAGCTTATATGGGTTTGTGCTTTGATTATTAAAGCCCCCTTCAGTTGTAAAAGCCAATAAAAACCCGGCTTCCTTTAACCAGTCCATATGTTCCTGTGTATAAACCCCAAAAGGATACGCAAATACCTTCTGAGTATCCACAAATTGTTCACACCTGTTCAAATCTTCTAGGAACATTGTCTTATCTGCCCTCTGGAGTGCTGTTTGCCCATCTTTTCTCCCGTGGAGCGCTTTGGTATGGTTAGCATACTCAAACACATCTTTCATCTGCTCCAATTCCTTTTTTGAGAGGCATATTGATTCGTCTGAAACATAGTTTTGCTGCTCCTCAAACAGCCAGTCCTCTACTACAAAACCCACTGCATGAAAGTGATATTGCTTCAAAATGGGATAAGCATAAGTCAGAACAGACTGATACAAATCATCAAAGGTTAGCAGCACTGCTTTCTCAGGCAATGCTTTACCCTTATAATAAAAATCAATAAGATCTTGTAAGGTAAGGGTTACATAACCCTCCTCATACAAATACTTCATCTGTTCATTAAAAGATTCCAGATAAGCAAATAAAACCGGCGGCAATCTATCTTTATCGCCAGACTGAACCTTTATACCTTTATAGCAGGTATAGTTAAAATCCTCTTTTTTAATAATCTCATGGTACATTAAAACACTAAAATTTTGTATCTTTTCCATTTTAATAACTCCTCGTCTACTTTATCATATCATGCCAGTTGTGGCAATCATCCATTCTCGCTCTTTTTATTCATGGATTTTCGCTTCTTTTTTTAATCCATAAAGCACCACCGAGCGTTTTAAAACTTCCATCGTGAGCAGCACACTCACACTCAGGCAGATGAGCTGCCCGATGCCCTTCACCCCTGCTAAATAGTGAGAGTAATCCCTTCCCCACACAACCAACTTAGGTGTGCCTGCAAACATAAGTGCCAAAACCAATACATCTGTTACCGCTGCAGCATTTCTTACCTGACGGCAGTAACTGATTTTATCAGATAACTCCGTAAACACTTCAAACGGACCGTCATTTTTCTTTTCTAATATAAGCAATTCTTTATTGATACTTCCTGGAGATGTGGCTAATGTGATACCCTTACCTGAAAACCTCATCCTGACACTCCCATAAGCATATTTGCCGCTATTGATATTTTTTGTAAAAGACTTGATGCCTAGCTCTAAAAGAAATGCTCTGTACTCCTCTAATTCTTTATTGGGTTTATCAGTTGCAAGCACAATACGGTAACTATATTCTGCCGGCTTACATGTTTCAAATATATAATGCCACCTGGACGTCCCCGTGAGTCTAAGTCCCTTTTCAGACATTTTGTTAAGCCATTTTTCCTGCCCGTCTACAACATCTACAAAAATCCTAAATACTTTTTTAGTCATTTTGATTCCCCTCCCCTATGATTCTTAAGCCTGACTCATAAATTTCAGCCAATCTCTGCATCTCTTTTGACACCATCTCTTTGCCAACCTCTGTAATCAAATATTCCTTTTTTCTGACTCCTTCTTGGTCACCATATGAACAAATCCAACCCTTTTTAAGCAAGGTATTAACTGCTCCATAAAGTGTCCCCGCCCCAAGCAGGACTCTACCCCTGGTCTCCTGTTCAACAAACTTAATAATCCCATAGCCGTGATTTGGACTATAAAGAGATAGCAATATATAGAAAGTTGATTCTGTCAAAGCTCCCCCTTTTATATTCTCTCGCAAAATATTCACCTCCATTATTACGTTTAGTGATATACCACTATATGTTATAAACTATATCACTAAACGTAATAAGTGTCAATAAGTCCATAAAAATAAAGAACCTTAACCATTGGCTAAGATTCTCCTTGAAATTCACACAGCTGCCCTTTATGATCATTTTTTGCTTCATACAAAGCTAAGTCCGCAGAGTGTATGAGTTCATCATATTCCTGTTTATTCCCAGTGCACCAAGCGAGTCCTGCAGAGATCATAATCTCTCTTTGGATACCCTCTGGGAAGGTAATCGTATGTGTTTTAAGTGCTTTATAAAACTGCTGTACCAAATTCCTTATTTCTCCCTTATTTTCAAATCCATATAAAAACACATAAAATTCATCTCCCGAACGGCGTCCGACAATACACCGGTCCTCACTGAACTGTGAAAGTAACTCTGCTGTAGTTTTTATATAAATATCTCCCCACTTATGACCATAGTTATCATTAATATGTTTGAGATAATCTAAATCTAACATAATGAATGCCGCTACACGTAAGTTGCTGTCCTCCAGCCTCAACTGGATTTGCTGTTCAAAGGCTCTACGGTTATACAGTTTTGTCAAAGGATCATAATCTCTATCTAATTTAATCTTATTTTTTTCCTCAATTTCCTCTGTCACATCAATAACTACACCAATTGTGCTGCCTTTACTCATAAGCATTTTTATTTTTACCCATTTGAGAGGCCCGTCAGCAATTTTATAAATATCCTCTTCTTCTGGCTCTGGTTTGCCCAATATCTTTTGCAGCTTTTCAACAAATAACCTCTTATTTTGATATAGCCTTACAGATTCCTCATCCGTTAATAAAAGAATGTCCTTGAGACGGTCAGTTGCAAAAACCTGTTTCGATTTTTCTTTATATTCAAAGGCTCCGATAGCCACATCTACAAGGCTGATAATTTGTGACATCTTTAAGGTGGACTCTAGCAAATTTTTGTTTGACACTTGTATCGCATTGGATAAATCATCAATTTCAGTAAGTCCTATCTTCCCAAATTCTATAGTACCGTCTATATCCGATTGTCTCACCCGCTTGGCCAAATTGATAATAGGTTTTGTAAACTGATAAATAACAAAATATCCACCCACACCACCAATGATCATGCAACCTAAAAATGAGGTCAAAAGAATTTTTTTCAAATTCTCAATAAAAACCAAAAGGTTTTTTTGCTCCATCATTCCAATCAAATACCACTGTTCCCCTACGAACGGTGTATGATCATAATAAAGTCCCATTTTTTCTACACAAGCATACACATTTTCCTTACTGTTGTGATTATTGAGCAAATGGATATTTGTGTCCTCATCCTCACTTACAAAAAAGAAGGCTTCATCCTTTCGGATCATTCGTTTTTGGAGCGCACCATTCATAATAAGCGGTTGTATTTGCTCTTCTCCCTCATTTTGAATACCGATAAGATAACCTAGTGAATCTTGGGGAGCTAGGTCCGTAGCTGGTAAAAAACTGTTTAAATAGCTTTCTGTTATTTCAATGCCAATGACACCATAAAGCTGACCTTGTTTATCAAATAACGGCATAGTATAGGTAATGATCTTTAAATCATTGGGCGCCAATTGAAAGGGCTTGCTCCAATATCCTAGAAAATCCGCATCACTGCTTAGATACGCATTGTTATAGGGTTTATAATAAAAATCCTTATTTTCCTCGCTGAGAAATAAACTGTACTTCCAGGATCCTTCCATAGGAATCTGCCACTTTTTTGAAATTTCTGGCGAGCCTATAACTAGATATAAATCCTTATTGCTCTTATCATTAAGTAATGGATCATAATCTCTAAAATATAAGGCAGAGTGCGCATCTGCCACTGAGAATTCATCGTTAAGTATGACAAAAGCCCCGGTAGCCATTGTTGTCCTGAGCATCGCTATAAGAGTCGGTGCTGACTCGTCAAAAAAAGCCTCTCTGCTTTCTTTCAAAGCAATAGGCTGACTACTAAAAATGCTAAGTATTTCTGCTATCTCTTCAGTATAGGGCTTCATATTGGTCCAGCGATTTTTCATCTCTCTTTGCAGATAATCCTTACGGTTGTTTACTTTTTCATAAAAAGACTTAAAAGCTGTTTCTTCCGCGTGCTTTAATACACCCCCTGCTACTAGAGTTCCTATAAGAAGCAGGGATTGCCCAAGGATAATGATAACCATAAAGATTGTCAATCTATAGGCAATAGACTCTCTATCCCAATTTATTTTTTTCATCCCTGTATCAACCTTCCTATAGTCCTATCTTAATAGACGATCTGTTTCTTCCAAAAACTGCTCATACCATTTATTAAAATTCTTTTCTGAGATAAATTCTTCCCTAAGCATTTCATAGTCCTCTCCCTGCTCAATACGCATTTCAAAGGTTTGCAAATCCTTTTCAACCTGATCAAATACAGTGGTCTCCAAAAACTTCCTCATATCATAACTTCCTTCAAAAGGCCTATTACCATACAATGCATACTCATCCAGCATCTTTACTGTTGATTTAATGGATTCTATAATTGCGGCATTCGAAACGGCTCTGCCCGCTTCATCCTGTGCTGCCAAAATAAGCTGCTCATCAAGTGCTTCTGTTTTTACTGGAAAATATCCTGTTGAAGCGGCAAAATCTATATTTTGCTCCTTAGCAATAAACCATTTTAAAAACTCTGCTGCCGCGTATTCATGGGCCTCATCACTTTTGGTTATACACATGCCAGCCCCTTGCTGTACAGCATACCTCTCACCTTCTTTAAAATAAGGATAAGGCAGTACCTTGCATCTAATAGGATACACCTGCATTTGACTTACTGTAACTTCATTCGGAAAATAGCCTGCCCCTGCTGTAGAGCCAATATATCCAATAACTATGCCTGTTTTAGCATCATCAGAAGCAAATCTCCCCACCTTTGCATAATACCCTTTAAAATAGGGTACATAAAGGCTATCCCAAACTTTTCGGGCAATTTCTTTATCAAACTTAAGCACCACCGTTTCATTTTCAAAATCATAAAGTTCTTCCCCCAGCTGCACAGATGCTAGCAGTATGTAATTCGATAGGGAATCGATACCTAAAAATGCTTGCCCGTCGTTAGGTTCAATCGTTTTTTCATCCGTCCATCTATAATAATCCTCTGCAATTTTTATAATGCCTTCCCATGTAGAAAGCCCCTTTATATCAGCCCCTGTATCCAGTGCAAAGGCATCCCAATGGGTCTTATTTAAAAATAGATTCTCCGTGGCCTTAGCAACAGGTATGATTTTGAGTTTATGATCTTCTCCAAATCTGCCTTCTTGTAAAAAATCCTGTCTGAATTCACCGAGTTCCTCTTTTGAAAAATACTCTTCCATATCTACAAGTCCTATTAGTGACTCAATCCGATAAGCATTATCCGGATAGGCCGCAAAGATATGCGGGAGTGGTCTAGATCCAATCTTATTGTTGGCTGCATCAAAAACAGCATCTGCAAGCTGCTGTACATCTCCTTGACTAAAGGCATCTACAACAATCCCCTTTTCCATGCCAACTGTATCATTAAACTCCAATACCAACTGATCGAACTGCTCTTTTATAGCCCCATTATAATAGTTCCACAAAGTCACCGTAACTGGATGGTCTGGGTCAAGGGGTCCCTTTAAAGTCTCAGATGCTCTACAAGCCGTCATAACTATCATCAATACAGCTAAACAAACCAGTTTTTTAAAATTGGCATTATTTTTTCTCACATTCCTATTCCTCTCTACTTGTAGTGTAATCTATCTTTTCCCTTTATCCTTCATTTCTTAAAATGCTTTGAATTTTGCCATTTTACTTCTCTTGTATATATATTACACTACTATTACAAAATTGCAAAGAGTGTCGAATCATTCTATTGCCAATGATTTTTGCTGTGCTTAACCAGTAAGGAGGTTTATAAGTCAACATATCAACCCCTCCCAATCAGCTTATCAATCAAACTGCATTGAATTATAAAATAATATCTCTTGACAATAAATGAATGGTCGTTTATTATATGTATAAATAGGAGTGATCAAATGAGAAGAAAAGATGATAGTAAAGAACAAAGTATCAAAGAAGCAGTTGTTAAATTAATACTTGAATTAGGTTTTCATGGTACTTCTATTTCAAAGATTGCTAAAGAGGCAGGGGTCTCCCCAGCTACTGTTTATATCTATTATGAGAGTAAAGAAGCTATGCTGCAGGATATCTACCATGAGTACTCCGAGGAGATCTTTGATTATTTACTTAGCAAGGTATATCAGGATATGGATGGTCGTGAACTCATTGAAATACTCGTGAGGGGCTACTATACTTACATCAAGGAACACGGCGAAATATTTTATTTTGTAGATCAGTTTTCAAGTTGCCCTGCTCTGGCTAACCAATGTGCTGAAAGGGCAAGTGTACATCATCTCAATGCATTACTCGAAGATCTCAAACGAAAAAAAGTTTTGAAAAATTTTCAAAACGATAATGTTATCTCTATACTTTTTTATCCCGTCAAATCCATCGCCACCAAGCAGTGTCTTGGAGAAATGGAAAGGGCTGAACGACTCAAAGAAATGATTATGATTATACAGGATGCTTTACTATTATAAGGTGACAAGATAATAAAGTATCCTAATGATTATTTACTTTTTATTAAATGAACATTCACTTATATATCACCAAAGAAAGGATGATTATGATGATGAACTTAAACAATAAAAACCAAGAGGGGTTAGTTATCCCTGTATCAGGGATCGTTTTATTGCCTGGCATGACCTATACCCTTCAGCTCCATAGAATCAGTGAAGAAGAACTTGAACATTTATCTAAAATAGAACAAGCCAGCATCGCCTTACCCTTAAAGCAGAACTTTAACCTCAGTGAACTAAAAGAAGATGATTTTCATAAAGTGGGTGTTGCTTTTGATGTCGATGAAGTTGAAAAAACTGAAAAGGGCTACCAAGTCAAAATCAAAGTACTGGACCGAGTAGAAATCAAGAGCCTTAGTATCTTAGGCCATTCTGTCCGTGCAACATTTGAGTCGGCTCCAGATATTTTGGACCTTCCTGAAAAAAGCCAACAAGAAATGCTGGAGTATTTGAAAAAGATTATTCGTGAACTTAGTGAACACTTCCGCGGCTCAGAACAGTTTATGAAACTGGTAGATGAGCAAAAGGACTTAAATAAACTTATGGGTTACCTCTCTCAGTTCATGCCGCTTTCTATTGAAGAACGGTATGATTTAATCCAGATTCAATCTTTAAAAGAAAGAAGCCTTAAGTTTACAGATTATCTGCTCAAGCAAAAGGAATCTTTAAAACTGCAGCTAGAAATGACTGAACGACTTGCTGAAAAATCTAACAAAAACTATAGAGAAACTGTCCTTAGAGAACAACTCAAAGCTATTCAAAGCGAGTTAAATGAAGGAAAAAGCGAAGGCTCTAAGAAGGATAAAGATTACTTAAATAAAATTGAAGAGGCGCAAATGCCAGCTGAAGTAAAAGAAGCTGCTTTAGAAGAAGTCGAAAAGCTTGAGAGCCAAGGTCCCAACAGTGCTGAATATAATGTCATACGTAACTACCTTGATTTACTTATTAAGCTGCCTTGGAAAAAATCTGATCCTCAAGTGATTAACCTGCAAGAAGCCAGACGCATCTTAGATGATGAACATTATGGCCTCGAAAAGGTAAAGGACCGAATCATACAGCATTTGGCTGTTATGCAGCTCAAAAAAGATAAAAAAGGTTCTATTCTACTACTAGTTGGTCCCCCTGGAACAGGCAAAACAAGCCTAGGCAAAAGCATTGCTAAAGCCCTTGGCAGACAATATACCCGCCTTAGCTTAGGTGGTGTCCGTGATGAAGCTGAAATACGCGGTCATAGACGAACTTATATCGGAGCAATGCCAGGCCGGATTCTTCAAAGCATCAAAAAGGCAGGGGAAACAAATCCCGTTATGGTTTTGGATGAAGTGGATAAACTGATGACCAGTTATAATGGCGACCCAGCCAGTGCACTGCTGGAGGTCTTAGACCCAGAACAAAATAATAGTTTTACAGATCATTATCTGGATTTACCTTATGATTTATCTGATGTCTTTTTTGTTGCCACTGCCAACTCCCTAGAGAGTATCCCAAGGCCACTGCTAGATAGGATGGAGATTATTCAAATATCTAGTTATACGATAAATGAAAAATTCCACATTGGCAAAAATCATTTAATTCCTTCAATCCTTGAAGACCATGGACTCACTTCAGATCAACTGGTTATAGCGGATAATGCCTTAAAAAGTATCATCAGCGACTATACGCTGGAAGCTGGAGTGAGGGGACTCAAAAAGCAGCTGGCGGCTCTTGCAAGGATCGCTTCCGAAAAAATTGTATCTCATCAAGCAGAATCTCCTTTTACGGTGACTGCAGATTTACTGGAGGATTTACTCGGCAGAAAAGTTTCACGGCATGACAAAGCGCAGCTGGATAACCCAGCAGGCGTTGTGACAGGTCTTGCTTGGACAGCTGTAGGCGGCGAAATACTTTTCGTTGAAGCCACTGGCATGTCAGGCAGCGGACAAGTTATTTTGACTGGTCAGCTTGGGGATGTGATGAAAGAATCTGCAAAGATTTCACTCAGCTTACTCAAATCAAGACTGCCGCTGAACACTATCAATTTTAAAGAAAGAGATCTTCATATTCATGTCCCATCAGGGTCTACTCCAAAAGACGGTCCATCCGCCGGCATCGCGTTATTTACAGCCCTTGCTTCTCTTATTACAGGGATAAAGGTGGATCCAAAACTGGCGATGACAGGTGAAATCACTTTAAGAGGAGCAGTTCTTCCCATAGGAGGCCTTAAAGAAAAGCTATTAGGCGCCCAAAGGGCTGGTATCACCAAAGTATTGATTCCAAAAGACAATGTGGTGGACCTAAAGGATGTACCGGAAGAGGTTAAAGCTCAGTTGACTATTATTCCAGTCGAAACGATAGAAGATGTCCTTAGGGAAACCTTATCTATCTCTTTACCTAGACTTGAACATATCTTTACACCTCAGCTCTCCCTTGAAGGAAGTCTTCATACCCCT
>JARBTY010000177.1 GCA_029239935.1 Clostridia bacterium
ATGATCTAAGATACTGACAATATTGGTCATATGGGCTGAAAAGGTACTGAGGCTTTGCTCAATACTTTGCTCATCCCCTAAATCTGCATAAATCCCCTCGAAAACAGCCACTTCACTGCCTTCTGCAGCGGGTATCTGCAGACCCGCTGCTGCCATAAGGGCAAATAAGCCTACGGTCTTTAGCGCAACTGTCTTACCCCCTGTATTGGGTCCTGTAATAAGCAGTGTTGTAAACTCCCTGCCAAGATGAATATCTATAGGGACTACCGTCTCTTTGTCTAACAGTGGGTGTCTGGCTCTTTTTAGACTTAAATACCCTTTATCATTAAGCCTTGGTTCCCGGCAGTCATACTTTAAAGAAAACTCAGAACGAGCAAATATAACATCCAGCTTAATTAAAGCTTCATAATTGATTTTGATAAACTCGGTGATAGCCGCAATCTCATTGGTAAGATCTATTAAGATTTTTTCGATTTCTTCCTGTTCTTTGGTCTCCAGGCTCTTAAGTTCATTACTTAACTCCACAACTGCAAGGGGCTCAATGAATACTGTGGCACCTGTTGAGGACTGGTCATGGATAATCCCTTTGAACTGACTTTTGTACTCAATCTTAATTGGGATGCAGTAACGGTCCCGCCTCATTGTAATAACCGCTTCCTGAAGCATATCATGGTATCTGCTGGAGTGAATAATGCCTTGAAGGGCTTCTCTTATTTTGGCAGTAGCCGCCTTCATCTGCCTTCTGATTTGAAAAAGCTCATTGGTTGCGCTGTCTGCAAACTGTTCGGGTCCAATAATACATCTGTCAATTTCTTTTTCTAAGGCTGAATAAAGAGATAGGCTGTCAAAATACCCATCCAGATAGGCATAACTCACTTCTTTTTGTCGTTCTTCTTTTTGGTAGTTTTTGACCTGTCTTGAGATGCGCAGGATATCCCTGACACTCAGGATTTCGCTGCTGCTGAGAATGGCCCCTATCTCTACCCTTTTAAGAATCTGCCTGACTTCTTTGAGGTTGCTGAGGGGAATCCTGCCTTTTTTGATACTCATCGTGATGGCTTCTGCTGTTTCTTTCTGGAGCGTTTTGACGTTCTCTATGTCTGCTGACGGCAGTATGGTATCTATGACCCCTTTGCCGCCGTCTGTGAGTGCAAAGTGCTTTAATAATTCTCTGACCTTATGAAATTCTAATTTATATAAAGTTTTTTCGTTCATCATTTAACCTCGCCTGCCTATAATTTAAATCTCTATTTATTATTGCACATCTTGGCTCTTTTGAAAATATGTATAGTGTTTTTAATACACTAAAATCCTCGGATCAACTAATGTATCCAAGGATTTTTGTATAGTATCCTACGTCTTAATAACCCGTGCACCGGCAACGTAGTTCCGCTTGTAGTAGGGGCTCGTCAGACTGCTTATCATAACACCCCTTTGGCCATCTGCATGCAAGAACCGATTGGCTCCTGCATAGATGCCCACATGGGATATATTCCCTCTGTTTTTACCCGATGTATCAAAAAACACTAGATCTCCCGGCATGAGATCTGACTTAGGTATTCTTTTGCCGTCTTTGACCTGCATATAAGATACCCTGCTGATATCAATATCAAAGGTTTTGTAAATCTCTTTCGTAAGTCCTGAGCAGTCTACGCCCCTTTTGAGGTCATTGCCACCCCATCTATAAGGTGTCCCTATGAACTGCTTGCCGTAATCAACAATTTCTTCTCCCAGTATTTTGCTGTAGGGCACAAGCTCTGGCCTTGCAACCTGTACGTATTGTTTATACACCCAGCCTTCTCCGCTGCCCATAGCAATCTTATACCATTCATTGTTTTGACCAATGACCTTGACGGCACTAGCATCAACTTGTTTGACAATGTTGGCATAAATATCCGGGTACTTCCTTATGTTAATATCCTGACCTACAATCTTGCCAGAAATGCCTATATAACTCGGGAAAATTTTATTAGAACTTCGATCACTTGCGTAGACCTGTATTATAGGTAAAAAAAGCAAGCTGGCTATAAATACACATCTCCTAAAGTTTTTCATCTTTTCCTCCTAAAATGTACATTAAATTTATAATTACAGTTTTAAAATTTATCCATAAAAAGGGACTTGAGTTGAATCATTTTATATTATGGAAAATTTTTTAAATAATTATACATTTTAGACGGAACTATTTTTATTTACCACTGATAATGATGGAGTTCTCCCTCTGTTTTGAGGCTTAAAAAGTCATTTTGCCTCAAGGCTTCATATAAAACAATAGCAACCGAATTGGATAGGTTGAGGGATCTGGCATCCTTTACCATAGGGACTCTTATGGCTGTTTGCTTATACTTTAAAAGAATTTCTTCCGGAATACCTGCTGTTTCTTTGCCAAACATGATGTAGGCATCTTCTTCATAGGTAACCTCTGTATAGGTTTGTCTGGACTTTGTGGTGGCCATATAAAGTTTAGGAAAATCATTTTTCTCTAAAAATTCTTCAAAGTTTTTATAAGTGGCCACATCGACTAGGTGCCAATAATCCAGCCCTGCCCGTTTGATGGTTTTGTCATCTATTGAAAAGCCTAGGGGTTCTATCAGATGGAGTTTGGCCCCAGTAGCTGCACAAGTTCTTGCTATATTTCCTGTATTTTGCGGGATTTCTGGTTCATGTAAAACAATATGCATGCTTTCTTACTCCTTGTCTTTGTTTAATTTTTTGAAGGCTTCTGCAAAAGCAAAATTATTCACTTCTTCATTTTCTTTCTCTAACTTTTTAAGGTATTTGCCGACATCTTTTTTATTCAGCTTTTCACCACTGCTTCTGTACTGCTTGTTATAGGCTGATACCTTTTGTCTGAAAGTGCAGGTGGTGCAGATGTAAATTGCCCCTTCCCCTTCCCCGCGCATCTCTATTTTCTTGTGACACTGCGGACATCTCACATTGGTGACTTTACTGATAGCTTCTTTATAACCGCAGCTTCTGTCCTGACAGATATACATTGTGCCGTGTTTGCCTTTTACCTCTAACATAAATTTGGAACAGTTCGGGCATCTTTTGCCGGTCAGATTATCGTGGACATACTTTTCGCCGCTGGCCTTGACTGCTTTGACCAAATCGCTGCTATATACCCTTATTTTCTCTAAAAATTCACGGGAATTTTGTCTGCCGCTGCTGATCTCCTCTAGGGTTTTTTCCCATTTGGCTGTAAGCAGCGGAGATTTTAAATCTGATGGAACCAGTTCAACAAGCTGCTTGCCTTTTGAAGTGGGCACAATCTCTTTACCATTTTTTTCAATATAAAACATATTGTAGAGCTTTTCAATAATATCTGCCCTTGTTGCAACGGTGCCTATGCCCCCTGTATCCCCTAAGGTTTTGGCGGATTCTTTATCCACTGTCACATATTGATGGGGTTTTTCCATGGCGGATAACAGCGTAGCCTCATTAAACCTTGCCGGAGGCTTGGTCATGAGTTTATTTTTGAGTACGGCATTGATTTTAAGCTTATCGCCTTTTTTTAAAGCAGGCAGCTCCTGTTCCTTGTCTTCTGATGCGCCCTCTTCATCCATTTCTCTGTCATAAAGGGCTTTAAAACCTTTTGAAGTGATATGTCTGCCTTTTGCATTAAAAACTTCTCCGCCGATATCTACCTGCACAGTGGTCGCCGTATACTCAAAAGGAGGCAGCATCACACTTAAGAACCTTTTAATCACCAAATCATAGATTTTTCTTTCATCCGCATTGAGATTAGCAATTCTTGGGGTCTCCTCTGTGGGGATAATCGCATGATGGTCTGATACCTTGCTGTTATCTACAAAACTCTTATTGGGTTTGATTCCTTTATTTAAAATCTCTAGAGCAGCACTTCTGTAGCCGCCTATTGCAATACTTTTTAGTCTATCCTTTAAGGTAGGTACGATGTCTTCTGAAATATACCTTGAATCCGTTCTGGGGTAAGTGAGTACTTTATGACTTTCATAAAGCCTCTGCATAACAGAAAGGGTTTCTTTTGGACTAAACCCAAATAATTTGTTGGCGTCCCTCTGGAGCTCTGTCAGGTCATAGAGTGCCGGAGAATACTGCTTTTTAGGACTTGCAGTAACGTCTGTCACTTTGCCTTCTTTGCCCTCTGTTTTTTTGACCAGCTGATCTGCTATTTTTTCATCAAACAATCTTTTATTATCTTTACTGACATAGTTTAAATGGAACCCTTGGCATTTGGCTGTAATCGTATAATAGGGCTGAGGGACAAATGCTCTGATTTCTTCTTCTCTTTTGGCAATCATCGCGAGAGTCGCTGACTGTACACGCCCTGCTGAAAGCTGTGCGTTGTATTTGCAGGTAAGGGCTCTGGTGACATTGAGTCCTACCAGCCAGTCTCCCTCTGCCCGGCAGACAGCCGCTTGATACAGCCGTTCATAACTGCTGCCTGGTTTGAGATTTTTAAAGCCCTCTAAAATCGCTTTATCCGTTACAGAAGAAATCCAAAGTCGTTTAATCGGTTTTTTACAATGGGCTTTTTGGAGAATCCATCTTGCTACCAGTTCCCCTTCTCTTCCTGCATCTGTCGCAATGATGATTTCTGTAATGTCTTTTCTATTTAATAAATCTTTGATGACACGGTACTGTTTGCTGCCTTCTTTAAGTACAACCAGTTTCATTTCCTTAGGCAGCATGGGTAAAGTCTCCATGCTCCAAACCTTATATTTATCATCATAAGCTTCTGGGTCTGCAAGTCCGACTAAATGTCCTAACGCCCACGTTACGACATAGTCATTGCCTTCTATATACCCACCATTGGCTTTTTGACACTTTAATACCCGTGCAATATCTTTTCCTACACTGGGTTTTTCTGCAAGCACTAATTTTTTTGACATGATTGATTCCTTTCTTGATGCAATATCTTCATTGACCTATTACCTATCATAAGCCGACTGCTTCTATAAGTCAAACGGCAGCTGTAAAAAGGGATACCTTCACCTTGTGAAGTACCCCCCATTTTTATAGTATATAGTCTTCTTCTCTAAACAATGCTTTGATGGTTTCTATATCTCTCGTTTTGCCCAAAGCTAACATCAGTTTGATTCTGGCTTTAGGGCCCCTCATTTCTCCGCCCATGATAACGCCTAAATCTGACAGTTCCTTGCCGCCCCCTGTATAGCCGTAGCTTTCAAACACTCTGCCTGAGCTGCACCTGGATACCACTACAACAACAACCCCTTTGGCAAGCGCATACTTGACCCCTTCCAGCATCGGCAGCGGAATATTGCCCCTTCCCATGGCCTCTATGACGATACCGTTAGCCCCTGAGTCAACAGAGCTTCTGATAAAGCGGTCATCCATATCCAGTACCGCTTTGATAAGGTCTACCTTGCGCTCCACATGGTCAGTATCGATATGCTGCTTGTAAGCCAGATTTCTATAGAGCATCAGGTCATTGGCATCCACAACGCCTAATGGACCGTAAGGGGACTGAAAGGTATTAAGAGACAAGGTATTGGTCTTAGTCACTTCAGAGGCTAAATTCACTTCATTGTTAAGCACAACCAGCACCCCTTTGTTTTGGGCCTTTTTAGAAAGCACCACGCAGACTGCTGCTGCCAGATTACTGGAGCCGTCATACCCGAGCTCCGAACTGCTTCTCATGGCGCCTACAACAACGATAGGTTTTGTATGGTTGATGGTTAGATCAAGGAAATAAGCGGTTTCTTCTAATGTATCTGTACCGTGGGTTACAATCACCCCTGAGATGCCTTCACGGTTAAGTCTGTCTTTAATCAGCTCTTTGAGTTCAATCAGCCTATCCACTGTCATATGAGGGCCCGGCAGTTCACAAAAATTAACCACTTCTATATCTGCCATCTTATCAATGTTAAAGACCATGGATAAAATCTGCTCTCCGGACAAGGTAGGCATAGCAGCTCCAACCTTATCATCTACAGTCATTGAAATGGTTCCCCCAGTAAAAATAATACACACCTTTGGTTTACTCATAAGCTCTCCTTATTTCATCAAATGATTTCTTTCTCTATCGTATACCTTGTCTGTTTACAAATCAATAACCAATTACTCTATTTTTTCAAACCTTCTAAAGGTCTTGCCATCCCTTGTAATCATCTCCTGCCACATGCTGGCCGGTCTTACCCAGATGCCCATTTCTCCATACAGGGCGCGGTAAACAACCATGTCTTCTAAGGTTTCACTATGTTTGGCCAGAGCGATCACCTCGTATTCATTTCCTTTGAAATGACGGTATTTTCCTAATACGATTTTTTCATTCATAGGGTTCATCCTCTCCTTCCGATAGTCCTCAAGCACTATTATAATCTACGCTGCACCACGGCGTCTATACTGCCCCCATTAAATAAGCCCTCTATATTAAAGAGGGCTGTCTTTAGATTGGTTTTATTTGCGCTTGCTAAGTTCGCTTTCTACGTCCTGCCAGGTAAGTCCTTTTTCTGCCATGAGTACCGTCAAATGATACATTAGATCAGAAATCTCAAAGGCCAATTCCTTGTTGTCTTCTTCTTTGGCAGCGATAATGACTTCTGTACATTCTTCCCCTACTTTTTTGAGGATTTTATTAAC
>JARBTY010000178.1 GCA_029239935.1 Clostridia bacterium
GCATCTTTGCTTTTCCAAACATACATAGAAAAGAAATTGTGTTGATTCATCTCATCTAAATCGTCTATTTTAAGTATATATTTAGGTCCTTGAGGCAGTTCGCCAATACGCTTAAGCACAGGCACAGAAATCTCAATATAGTCAACCCCGAGTCTCCATAACAACATGCACATCTTGGCAAGCATCTCTCCCGTGGGATAGTCTGCTTCTAAATTGATTGCCGTCAGCGTTCGATCTATAATTTTGAACATCCCATCCTCACCCCAACTTTTTAGTTTTTAAATAACAAGCCTTTCTACTACTTTTCCGCCTTCTATATGGGATTCCATAATCTCTTCTACATCATCTGCTGTAACATTACCATACCATACGCCTTCTGGATAAACAACTACAACAGGCCCTTTTTCACAAATACCAAAACATCCCGTATTGGTTATCATGACTTCTGAGGATAAATCTCTATCCTGTATCTCTTCCATAAAAGCGTCTACAATACCTACTGACTTCTTATTAAAGCAAAATCCCTTTTGTGTGCCGTTTGTTCTGCAACTTGTACAGACAAATAAATGATATTTTGGTGTAACCATTTCATTTCACTCCTCATAATAGTTTTTATAATAGTTGTTGTGCTGCTTCTTGTACTGCTTTTTCTATTCTGTCATAAGTTTTAAAGACTCTTATGCCTTTATCCATGAGTTTTTTCTCCGGGGCATTCCCGATTCTCACAGTGAGCACACCTTGACAATCCTGTATGGTTTTTAAAATCTTCTCTATTTTATCTTGTTCTTCATCACAAGTATCAAGGCCTGCGCAATACTTATCTACATCCCTGTTTTCTATATAATTTGACTTACCATCTTTATAGTCATAAATATAAAAGGTTTTGGCATGACCAAAGTGTTCGTCAATCAGCATACCGCTTTTAGAGGCTACCGCAAATCTGATAGGGTCTTTGCCCTCTTCTGCTTTTTGAGTTTCTTCTTTCTTTTCGGGAACTGAATAATGCATAGATATATCTTTATCTAAAAGGCCTATGGCATCCGCCCTGCATTGTTTGCAGTGATACATTTGTTCAAGGTGTACGCCGCATTTTTCTCTTAAAGAAGTAATCTCTTTGTTACTTACCAGCGGTATATTTTCAAAGACGCTTCCTGCAACAGGTATCATCTGCATAATATTGGTGATGCTAGCTCCTAAGCTTTTTACTTTTTTGACAACCTCTTCTATATGCTCATCATTGATTCCCTTAAGGGTTACAATGTTCACTTTACAGACAAGTCCTCTATCTGCCAGGTATTTTAGTCCTGAAAGCTGGTTGGCCAATAGTATTGTGGCTCCTTCAACCCCCGAATAAGTGGTTCCAAGGTAACTGACATGTTTGTAAATCTGTGCACCAATTTTAGGATCTACTGCATTGATTGTAACGGTCACATGGCTGACTCCGAGCTCCAAAAGCTCACTGGCATACATCGGGAGCATCAGTCCATTGGTCGATAGACAAAAAGTTACATTTTTATCATAAGCTTTAATAAGCGATAATGTTTCTTTTGTTTTGTCAAAGTTTGCAAGGGCATCTCCAGGTCCTGCAATCCCTACAACTGTTAAGTTAGGTACATCTTTTTTAACCTGAATATATCTTTCCAGTGCTGCCTGTGGCTCTAATACCTGAGTTGTAACCCCTGGGCGGCTTTCATTGGGACAATCAAATTTGCGTACACAGTAGTTGCAGCTGATATTACATTTGGGTGCAATGGGCAGATGAATTCTGGCATACTTATGGGCACTGCCACAGCTAAAGCAAGGATGGGTTTTCTTTTTATCTTCTATTGTAAGTTCCTTTTCTTGCGCCTCTTCTACAGGTAAAGGATTAACTTTTGGGTTGTGTGAGGTCATCTCTTTATTATCTCCTTTGTAGTATTTACCATAAAGCTCTTTTCTAAAACCACCTTCTTTAGCTTCAAGTATGGTATTTGTGAGGCTATCAAGGAGCAGCAGACTCCCTTCATAACCGAGCATCCGAAGTCTTTGACCGCCTATTCTGTCATGTACAGGAAATGCACATCTTACGAGACGGATACCATGCTTTTCTTCTATTCTACGGCCGTCTGAGCTTCCTATCATAATGTTAGCCTTGTAACGTAGGGCATAGCTTTCGATGGTCTCAAAATCCGCCTCATCCAATGTCACGTAGTGGTCTGCAAAAACCCTGTCTGCCACATCTTGTATATCTTCTTTCAGCATCTCTTTAAGCTTTGGACATTTGGTTCCTACAGCGGTGACTACCGGCATCATACCGTTTTCACTGCATAGCCTTGTCATAGAATAGACAAAATCCGGTTCTCCAAATATAACTGCTCTTCCCTCTGCATTGTATTTATGCGAATCAATCATGGCATCTAAGTAGCGGGCTCTTTCTTCATTAATACTATCTGGAACAGGTTTCCCGCTCAGCTCACACAACACTTTAATGAAGGCATCTGTATCTCTTAAGCCAACCGGCAGATTCAACTTGGTATAAGGCACCCCGTAATTCTCCATCAAATACTTGCCTGGGGAATAGCTGTCATTTACAAAGGTACTGAGCTCAAGGGTCGCTTTAGCCCCTGCCATTTCAGCGATAGCTTCAAGGGAAGTTCCCCCTTCTGGAAGCCTATGATACGCGTCGTAATGTCCTCCGTCTAGATTCTTAGATAAGTCGGGAAGCAGCACATACTCAATCTCTAGCTTTTCCAGCAGATCTTTTAAATATCTTGTGTCTGCTGGGGTGATAGGTCCTGTTATAATGTTTATTTTGCTATTGGGGGCTTTATTCATCTCTACCGATGAAACAATCCCATAAAGTGCTCTAAAAAACCCTTCATATTGCGTTCCCATATACCCACCTGAGGGTACAGGAATCAGTTTGACCTGACTTTCCGGATGTCCTTCATAAAACTTTTTGATAATCTGAGAGATATCTTCTCCTATGGTTTCTGCCAAACAAGTGGTCGCAACACCTATAACCTTAGGATTGTATTGACTGATAAGGTTCTCTATCCCTGTAATCAGATTCTTTTCACCGCCGTATACCGTGCCGTGCTCCGTAAGGGAAGATGAAGCGATATCTACTGGTTCATTGTAATGGGTTGCCATATGACGACGGATGTATGTGCTGCATCCTTGTGACCCATGCAATATACTCATACATTCATTGATGCCATAAAAAGCTGTGATAACTCCCATCGGCATACACATTTTACATGGATTGGTTGTCAGGTTAACTAAATGTTTGCTCATAGGCTCTCCCTCCTTATATAGTCCCATACCGGGCTGTTCATACTGAGATTAATTTCTTTGATAAAATTGATAACGCCGATAAATCCTGCTAAAGGATGCTTTCTTTCGTGGTTGTGATCACAAAAAGCTATTCCTAATTTGTAGGCAAGGGGTCTTTCTTTTACACCGCCGACCAAAATGTCTGCTCCCTTTTCTTTCATAAAGGTCTCAAGCTCTGCAGGGTTTGCATCATCTAGTACCACTGTACCGGGGTTTACCAGATTTTTAATCATTTCATAATCATCTGGTTTGCCTGTCTGTGTCCCTACTACAACTGTCTCTATACCAATCTCATTAAACTGCTTGATCAGCGAGATTGCTTTAAATCCACCACCTACATAGATGGCAGCTTTTTTGCCTTCTAAATTTTTTCTATATTTATTTAAAAAGTCTTGCAACTTATCTTTTTCATTTTTACATAGCGTTTCTGCTTTTTTAACAGCTTCAGGGTCACCTATTGCCTGAGCTATCCTTATAAGCGAGCTCGTTGTATCTTCAATTCCAAAAAAGCTTACCTTAACATAAGGAATATCCATTTCCTCTTCCATACGTTTTGCAAGGTATGTCATAGAGCCTGCACACTGAACAATATTAAGTCTTGCGGTATTAGCTGTCTTAAGCTGCTCACAGCTGGCATCCCCTGTTATCTGAGCCACTACATCCACACCGATCTGCTTGAGGTAGTCTTTGATAATCCACATTTCACCTGCCAGGTTGAAATCACCCAATATGTTAATGCCGTTCGTTTTTTCTGCTTTCTGATCTCCTATTAATTCCATAATAGCATTACATGCCATTTTATAACCTACTGACTTATGTCCTGCAAAACCTGGGGACATAACAGGTATCACTCTTATATCATGTTTTTTCTCTGCGCTCTTACAGACGGCTTTCACATCATCTCCTATAACACCTACTATACAGGTGGCATAAACAAATATAACCTTTGGAGCATAAACACTTGCCACTTCGTCAATCGCCGCTGCAAGCTTCTTTTCGCCACCAAAGATAACGTCCTTCTCTTCTAAATCTGTTGAAAAACTGTTGCGGTACAAGTCTTCCCCACTGGTAAGACTTCCTCTTATATCCCAAGTATAACTTGCGCAGCCGATAGGGCCATGAACGATATGAAAGGCATCCGTAATGGGATTGAGTACAACCCGTGCCCCGCAGTATACACAGGCTCTCTGGCTTACTGCTCCTGATACACTTTCAGAATCACAACGAAATGTATCTGTCTTACATCCATCTTTGCAATATATAAAATCTTTTCTCTCTTCCAGTAATGCCGTACTTTGATTTTCGCCTTTCATGCGTTTCAACCCCTTTTTTAATAGATTTTTAGACGTAAGGCTCCAAAGAACTTTAGAGGGTGTATCGTTCTTTGAAGCCTTATGATCAATAAGTTACTCGAGGAACTTATTTCTTACATTACCATTTCTAAATCTTCTTCATTACAATCTCTGTCTTGTCTGTCCATTAATGCTGTCAAGATCAGTTCAACAAGTCTTATAGCACCTTTGTAGCCTACAATAGGCATATAAGAATGAACATATCTATCGATAATTGGGAAACCTGCTCGAACCAGAGGAATATCTTCAGCTCTTGCAATATGTTTGCCGTGAGTTCCGCCGATTAAGAGATCAACTGGATCATTTTTAATCCATTGGTGAAGCTCAAATAAATCGCCAGGAGCCTTTGCCGTGCAGTCAACCACGCCAGCTTTTTCAAATAATTCTTTTGCTTTTTTATTGAAAGCTTCGCCTGGTGTTCCTGTTACAACATATTTAGGAATCATGCCCATTTCAAGTACCAGTGCTGTAATCCCTAAAACAGTGTCTGGGTCTCCATAAATAGCTACTTTTTTATTGTGGAAGTATGGATGACCATCAAGCATAATATCTACCAATTGTCCACGTTCTTCTTCTATTGCATAAGGTACTTCATTTTTTGTAAAACGAGAAAGTGCCATAACGTATTCATCTGTTGCTGCAACACCTATTGGAAGCGGCATCGCTGTAAAAGGTACACCACATTTTCTCTTAAGGTCGTTGGCTGGTGCTTCTGAAGTAAGCTGACCTAAAGCAAATGTCAGTTCACTGTCTCCCATAGAAACAATCTCTTCGATTTTAGTTCCGCCTCTTGGGTACATGTCATAATTGCCTGTCATAGGAGCATCTAATACGCCACTTGTATCTGGCAGCATAATGTAGGAAGCGCCCATAAGGTCTGCAAGTTTTTTCATTTCTCTCATATCTCCTGGGTTTACAAATCCAGGCATGATATTGAGTTTGCCATTACTTACATTGGTTGACTTCGCTAAATATTTAATAAATCCTGAAATCATATTGCCAAAACCAGTAATATGTGAGCCTACGTAACTTGGGGTATTGGTATGCACAACATATTTACCTTCTGGAATATCTATATCTTGTATAAATGCATTAAGGTCATCTCCGATAGTTTCACTTAAGCAAGTTGTATGAACTGCAATGATTTCTGGATTGTACATATCAAATATGTTTTTTACAGATGCTTTGATATTCGCTCCGCCTCCAAATACAGAAGAACCTTCTGTAAATGAACTGCTGGCAGCAATTGCTGGTTCTTTAAAGTGTCTTGTAAGATACATACGGTGGAAAGAACAGCAGCCTTGTGAACCATGGCTATGAGGCATACATTTGTGTACACCAAGTGCTGCGTACATCGCACCTACTGGCTGACAAGTTTTTGCTGGATTAATTCTTAACGCACTTCTTTCGGATACCTCTGATGGTGTTAAATCTAGCATTATCTTTCACCTCCTGCTACTTGACCTTCAAGTGTTGGTTCTGTTTTCCAAGGTGCTTTTACATAGCCCCAAGCTGGTGTATAAATACCCATCGTTACATCTCTTGCAAAATTAACAGCTCCGGCAAATCCTGCATAGGGACCACTATAGTCATAAGAGTGTAACTGTCTTGAAAGCGTACCGCCCTTTTGTGCTACATATTTATCTTTAATACCTGAGAAAAATACATCTGGTTTGAGAAGCTTTAAGAACTCTTCTGTCTCAAAGTGGTTCATGTCATCGACAATGACAGCCCCTTTATTCATTTCTTTGATCATACCGCCATAGTATTCTAAGTTAGGCATTTCTTCTTTTAATTTAGCAAACTGTTCATCTGTCAAATACACTTTATATTTATCAGGAA
>JARBTY010000179.1 GCA_029239935.1 Clostridia bacterium
CAAAATGATTTTTGAAGAAGGAAATATTGGAGTGTGGGCTTACAATGTCGAAACCGTATTGGCAGAGAAAGTGGAAACTATTTTGAGAAGGGGAGAGCTAAACACAAGACCGAGAGATTTTTATGATGTTTATATTTTGACAAAAACTCAGAGTTTTGATCTTTTAGTGTTTAAAGAGGCGCTTAAATCAACATCGGCACATAGAGAAACTTCTCATATTTTTAATGATATTAGTAAAAGAATAGATGAAATTGAAAACAGTGAAACCTTAAAAAATAGATGGGGCAAGTACACTAAAGATTATAGGTATGCTGAAGATATCCAGTACAGTGACATAATAGATGCCTTAAGAGCATTAGTTTTAAAATATAACTAAATATAATAGAGTTACAAAAATACTTATTTTAGATTTGATATAAGTATTTTTGTATAATGAATTGCCTTCACAAAGCAGTTTTAATTTTGAGAAGGTTTTTTTATCGTGTCGAAAAAAATAAACGCAGCATAGTCTTAATTTATGATAAATGATAAACTCGCACCAAACATATATAAATAAATGTAAGGCTAAGCTAAGGACATCTGTGTAGAACGTACCGCCGCCAACTAAGGCAAATACAAGCACAAGTGCCATAAGCCCCATCAGAATAGGAGCAGCAGTTCTTGTTGTTCAAAAGCAGAAGTTGATTAAAAATTTTTAAATTATAATATAAAATCAAGTTAAAAGCGAAAGCGCTGAATAGCCACTATGTAATGCTTGAAAAAAGTTACAGTACTTGTTATAATGGCGGTTAGCGTTATTGAGATATGCTAGAAATTTACGTCACCAAATAAGAAATTTACGTCACCAAATAGGAGAACAATAGATGCATGCAAAATTTAAAATACCCTTTGAGTATTCAAATAAAAATGAGTTTCATGAGAAATTAATAGAATGGATTGGTGATGTTTTATACGATATACTGCCCGAGCAGGGTTATGAAGTAAGGGATGAACAAATCTTTACAGCGTTTCAAATAGCTGATGCTTTTCGTGATCAAAAGGTTCATTTAGCTGAGGCGGGGCTTGGCACTGGAAAGACTTTTGCTTATTTATTATCAGCTATTCCTTATGCGAGATATACAGGTAAGCCTGTTATTATTTCTTGTGCATCACCTGCTTTACAAGAACAACTTGCAGCAGAGTGTGGTGATATCAACAAGCTGTCTAGGCTACTTGGTCTAGAAGTAGATGCTAGAATGGCAAAAGACCCAACGCAGTACGTTTGTGATGTTCGTGCAAGTGCATGTATAGAAGAATCTGGTGAAGTGCCAGAAGAAGTGCAACAATGGATGGGGCAAACAAATAGAGGAGAACGTTCAGAAATACCAACCGTTACAGATAAGATATGGAAGAAAATTTCTTGGAATGAAACGATGTCTTGTGAGGTTTGCCAAAATCGTGGCTATTGTAAGTTGGTGCGTGCAAGAGCGCATTACAGGGCGGCGCAAGACTTAATTATTGTAGATCACGAGACCTTTTTTCATGATTTATGGACAAGAGAAGAAAAAGTAGTAAGTGGACAGATGCCGATTTTACCTCATTATTCAGCTGTTATTTTTGATGAAGGTCATAAAATCATGCTTCCAGCAGCTATGCAAGCAGGCCAGCAATTTATTAAAGAAGAAATGGATACTTTAATTGCTTCCTTAGAAGATATACAAGGTGCTAGAAATGCATTGCATACAGCAACAGAAGTACTTGAGGGCGCAGTAGATTATTTTTTTGAAGTAGCTCAAGGGTCTGTTGTCACTGGAGAAGATAAAGGCCGACTCACAATTCAAATGAATGAACCATTATTAAGAGCAGCAGAGAGCTTACGTGCAGGACTTGATCAGCTCCTTATGGAGATTCAAATCGAACAGGAACTCTACTTAGAGTCCATACCTACAAGTTTAATACAAGGCTATGAAGGGCAAATTGAGAAGGTGATGAAGGGCCTAGCTCAATTATGCAAAAATAAAGGACGAGATGTGATTGCTTGGATAAACCAAAGCGATGATAGCTTTAGTGTGGTACCAAGAGATTTAACGAATAGGCTTAAACATGCGTTATATGCAAAGAAATTACCAATCATCTTTAGTTCTGCCACATTAAGTAATGAAGGGGACTTTGACCACATTATTCGTTTGATGGGGTTAGAATCACCCTCTAAATCCACTATTGGGACTCCTTTTAACATGGAAGAGCAAGTGCGTATAGTTTTTGTCCCAACCCTTGCAAAGAATAGCACAACTCATGATAAGATGGCAAAGCGTATTGAACAACTCATTACTTTACTTCGAAGTAACGGGGGACGTGCACTGATACTGACACGTTCATTAAGTGAGGTACGTAAAATTCGTCAATATTTTAGAGGTGAGGCATTACCTTTTAAAATTTTATATGAAGACAAAGGAGATAGAGGTTATCTTGTTAGAAAATTTAAGGAAGAAGAGACTTCGGTATTAGTGAGTTCAGATTTTTGGGAAGGAATTGATGTGCCAGGTGATGCTTTAACATTAGTTGTTATTTGGCAATTGCCGTTTCCAACGTTAGACCCATTAATAGAAGCACAACGGAAAGAAGTAGAAGAACAAGGGCTAGATCCCGCAGTGACAGTAGATTACCCAGAAATGGGACTTCAACTGAAACAAGGTTGTGGCAGGCTTATTCGAACAGCGGAAGATAAAGGGAAAATTATCTTTATGGATGAAGTACTGGGCACACCATGGGAAAAGTTTGTTAGAGGAGCATTACCTAAAGGTGCTATCATTGATACGATTTATCAAAGAGATTGATACAGTCATTATGCGATGGAAAACCTATTAATTTCGAGCCTTAGAGCGGTTATTCGTTCTGGGGCTTGATGTGTTTTTAGGTATATGTAAGGTAAATATATGTTTCCAAGCTGATGTCCTTGTTTACTGCATACATATGGCAGATGCGATAGATGTCAATATAGAAGATATTATATTAAAGAAGATGGAAAAGAATGCGCGAAAATACCCCATAGAGAAAGCTAAAGGTACCAGCAAAAAATATACAGAGCTTTAAAGATCCTCCTGATATATTGCCTCACAAAATAGATAAACTTAACGCCCTGAAATACTCCATCAAATCTCAAATGCGTGTATTAGGTGGACAAGACTATATAGAATAGGTTCATAATATATTACATAGACAGCAGGAAGAAGTTAAAAGCTTTATTTATGGACTACCGAAATGCAAACACAAGCAGCACGGCGATACCTAATATAATTCGATACCAACCAAACGCTTTAAAATCATGTTTTTTGATATATCCCATGAGGAATTTTATCACTAACACAGATACCGCAAATGCTACCACCATTCCTATTAACAAGGTAAGCAATTCTGCGCTTGTAATGGAGATTCCAAATTTCAATATTTTAATAGCACTTAAACCGAACATAACAGGAACGGCAAGGAAAAACGTAAATTCCGCTGCCACTACTCTTGATACACCAATCAACAATGCGCCTATAATCGTGGCGCCTGAACGAGAAGTGCCGGGAATAATGGAAAGTACCTGAAATAGCCCGATTAAAAAGGCTGTCCGATAGGTGATATCTTCTAATTTAGAAGTAGTTGGCAACCGTTTTTTATTCCATATTTCAATGACAATAAAAGCGATACCGTAGAAAATAAGGGCAGTCGCAATTACTATTGGGGTATGAAAATGAGCTTCAATATAATCGTCAAACAGGATAGTTATGACTGCCCCTGGAATACAAGCAAAAGCAACTTTGAACCATAGAGAAAATGTATCCTTTTTGATAATAGGCTGTGTTTTGTTCCTAAACTGGAACGGAAACATTTTTCCCCAAAACATAACAACTACCGCAAGGATAGCTCCAAGCTGAATGACAACAAAAAACATTTCCTTAAATGCATCGCTCATAGTAAGTGTGATAAATTCGTCCACGAGAAGCATATGCCCAGTGCTACTGATGGGCAGCCACTCGGTAATACCTTCTACAATTCCAAGAAAAATAACTTTCAAAATTTCTATAAAATCAAGTGTCATTATTTCAAATCCTCCTTTTTGAAATGGTGATAGGTCATAAAGAAACCGACTGCTGATAACAAAAGAATAATTCCCACAGATAGGACAGTGGGGTAGCTGGTACTCTCGATTTTACCTTGCACAAGAAAAAATGTAGCTGTCCACGGATATATTGCACCCCATTCTTGATTTGCGAGAGCTGCACTACCCATGACGATAACAGCAGAACCAATCATAGGGGCAACAAATCCCTTTGTTTTTCCTGCGGCAAATACAAAAGGTGAAGTTGTTAAAAACATTAGGATACCGCCAAGTAGAAACTTTGGAAACCACTCGATTGCCACAAGCAAGCTGTATCCTTCCAGTGTAAAAACAGCGTGGTATATTCCACAAACGATAAAAATACCCGCCCATGTCACAATGGTAAGCATAACAATCCAAAGCAGTAAGGCACAAAACTTGCCAAGCAGTAGTTTTGTTCTTGAGATGGGAATGGGTAATATAGTTTTAAGTGTACTTTCTGTATATTCTCTACTGAATAAGAATGAAGCAATTGCCACATAAACCATCATGTTTGTAAGTAGCATGGTATAGAGTACACTGTCATTGTAAACATCAGATAAGGTAAAGATAAGCTCTGGTTTGTCAAAATGAGTTTGCAGAGCCTCTAATAGCATTAACAATGGTGTAGATAGCACCCCCGTAATACTAATGGGTATTATTTTTGACCGCCTTAATTTAAGCAGTTCACAGGAAATAAGCTTAAGCAATGCCACCACCTCCAATCAGTTTAGAGAAGTATTGCTCTAAGTTTTCCTTACTTGCATTTATCTTTGTGACAAGTAGTCCATTTAAGGCGAAATCACGATTAATGTCCCCTATACTGTGACTGAAATCGTAGACCTTTAGCGTATTGCCCTGTACCGTAAAGTCTGTGATATGATAGTGGCTTTCTAAAATTTTTGCAGCCGCTTGCCCATCCGACAAATCAAATTGAGTGTATTTTCGATTTCTTTTGTGTAGCTCTGCTATATTAACCTCTTCTATCAAATGCCCCTCGTGCATAACACCAATAATATCTGCAATTTGCTCAATCTCGCTTAAAACATGGCTTGATATAAAAATTGTGGTACCATTGTCATGGCTAAGTTTAGATAGAAATGAGCGAATTTCTGATATTCCAATTGGGTCAAGTCCGTTAATTGGTTCATCAAGTATAAGCAGCTTTGGCTCGTGCATAATGGCAGCGGCAATACCAAGCCGCTGTTTCATGCCAAGGGAATAGTCGGCAAAGACCTTTCTTTTTTCCTTGTGCAGCCCCACAATTTTAAGAGCGCTTAGGATTGCGTTTTTGCAAAGTTGCCCTCGCAATTTAGCGAGAATTTGCAAATTCTCATATCCTGTTAAATTACCGTAGAACCCTGGTGTTTCAATAATCGAACCTATTTTGCTATAAATAGCAGTTTCATTGTCCTTATAGTCTTTTCCAAACAGTCTGACAGTTCCATCTGTTGGGAAAGTAAGTTTCAACATCATTTTCATTGCGGTGGTTTTCCCGGCTCCGTTTCTGCCAAGCAGTCCATAAATCTTCCCTTTTGGCACATGAAGATTTACCTTATCAACAACGGTAGCGGTTCCATATCGCTTGGTAAGATTATTCGTTTCAATAATAAATTCCATAACCATTATTCCTTTCTGTGGATTTCTGTTTCTGCTGACCACCAATTTATTATCTGTCCCAGTGTAGTAAAAGCCAAGAAACCTACCGTCACAATAGAAAAAAGCTCCGACACTTATCGTGTCAGAGCCTATTTTCAAAGGTTCACAAAGCTTTTTATTTGATTTTTGACTGTTTCATCAACAAAAATATTTTGATAACAAAGAGTAAAAACAAAAGTGATGTTGCGTATGGTTCTCTCACTGCGGCAAAGATGCATACCGCTACAATGCTCAAGACAATAGATGATTTTGTAGTAATGTCACACCAAAGTACTTTATCAAAGTGAGTGAATATTAGTTTTGCAATACCCAATCCAATCATAGCATTGAATACAATCCAATAGACGGCAAGATTTATCGCTGTGGTGGCTGTAAATGACAGTAGGTTTACGGAATAAATATAATCGCCAACAGGGTTTGGGTACAGTGGCAAAAGAATAAATACAATTGCAATTACATCAAGTATTCCCAAAAGAAGACTATAAATCTTTTTAAGATTTGAGCTATTTTCTGTTTGGACAAGGGTTATCAATTCTTCTCCCGATAGTAGTTCATCTATTGAAACAGAAAAGAATTTTGAAATACATTTGAGGGAGTCGATATTAGGGTAGCCCCTGCCACTTTCCCATTTTGAAATAGCTGTTCTTGATACATATAATTGCTCCGCAAGCTGTTCTTGCGTTAAATTTTTCTGTGTTCTTAGTTGTTGCAGCTTTTTGTTAAATTCCATACTTAGCCTCCTGTTGATTTGTTACTTTTATACGGCTATCAGCTTTGTATCCGCCGTTCCGATATACCCCATTTTTCAGAGGCGGATTTCACCGAAATATAATCCATAATCAACTTCCTCTCGATAAAACAACATGAATTAATTATATACGGAATGGCAAATAATAGCAAATGTAGCGCTGACGAGGCCATCCTCCCGGTGCTTTTTGGTTTTTTGATAAGAATACAAAGTCTTAACAAGCTTAAGTTTAGATTAAAAGGTAAGGATTTTAAAAATATCATTGAAAAGGCAAAAGAAAATAAATTACTTAGAAATGGGTTAAATTTCCAGATGCACAGTCAACAATCGATTGAAGATATTTATCAAAAGTCTTTACTTGATTTCTGCCCAAAATATATATAGAATTCTACTATAGTGTGATTCCGAACGAACTGTTTCGCAGTGATATCATGAATCTGGTATCAGCAATACATGAGTACAAAGGAAACCTACTATGAGACGTTGCAGAACAGCTCGCAGCTGTGGCATGAGAATAAAAATGACAATTTGCCTTTTGTGAAGTATTGTTTAGGAATTATCCATAGAGATATCATGAAGGATGGATCTATCATAAAAACAGGCACAGGTAAGAATATAGTATATATACGAAATACAGAATATACACAATAAAACCTTGCAAGGGTTTAAGGGAGGTTTTTATGTTTGATCAAATTAATCATTTGAATAAAGAGC
>JARBTY010000180.1 GCA_029239935.1 Clostridia bacterium
ATAAGGATCAGAATGGGAATGCCGTTAAAGGAGACTGCATTCCTATTGATTGTACAAATACACTCATGTTAGGACGCAGTCGTTTGATAGCTGGAATTGGTCTTGAGGATTTGCTAGTGGTGGAAACGGATGATGTTATAGTAGTTGCTAAGAAAGGTGAGTCTCAGAAGGTTAAGGATTTAGTAAATGAACTGAAAGGTCAAGGACGCCGTGAGGCGGACGAGCATACTACTATGTATCGTCCTTGGGGAAGTTATACCGTCCTTGGTGAAGGACCTGGTTATAAGATGAAGAAGATCATGGTCAATCCTGGGCATCGTCTTAGTTTGCAAATGCATTATCATCGTAGTGAGCATTGGATTGTGACTGGTGGGACGGCTGAAGTGACCCTTGGTGATGAGATAAAGCTGGTTCATGAAAATGAAAGTATCTTTATTCCTCTATCTACGAAGCATTGTTTAGAAAATCCAGGACGGATACCATTGGAGATTATCGAGGTGCAGAACGGCAAGTATCTGGAGGAAGATGATATTGTACGGTTTGATGATGTATATGGGAGAGCGTGACGAGCACATCCCATCGCTACGTGCTATAGTGACGTAGCTCTAGAATTAAAGTAGGTAAGTTTCAATGCTGTCTACATATGCTCGCCTTTTTTTCTATGAGATAATATAACTCAAGAAAAGGAGGTGATTTATTTTAATTGACAATGGGGACGGTTTTATCTTTGTTACATTTATGATATACTCAAACACAGGCGAATAGTGTCGTAAAATCAAATATATTTTGAAATGGATTTGAGTAAGGAGCTGATAATATGGAAGATAAACTTAGTAAGATGCTATATGAGCTCAATAGTGAGTATATAGAATTAGCCAACTCAAAAGGTAATAAACGCCGTAAGAATTTTAGCCATTTTAAAAATAGTCTTTCTAAATTAAATTTTCAATACCTGTTAGATAAGATCGCCAGTATAAAAAAAACTAAAAAAAAATACACCGACGATTTAACACGTTTTCAAACAGAGCCTTCCAGAAACGAAGCATTAAATACGTTTGGAGATGGTACATTTAGTCAATCTAAAATAGCTGTTTATACTTGTATAACTAGTGATTATGATAATATAATGGAACCTATTTATTGTAATGCAAACTGTGATTATTATATTGTAACCGACAAGGATGTGCCTAAGGATAGCTATTGGACCAAAATTGATATCAATCAATTTAAACTAAATTATTTAAAGAGCAACGAAAAAAATAGATTTATTAAGTTACATCCTCATTTATTATTTCAGGACTATGATTATTCTTTATATGTTGATGGAAATATACGGATTATGGCGGACATTGTGCCTTTAGTTGCACAAATGGGAAATAGTGTTTTGGGAGTACATCGGCATAATAAGCGTGATTGTATTTATACAGAAGCTAATGTAATAGTGGATCATAAAAGATTTGCTGAATTTAGAGATATGGCTTTAAAACAGATTGAGTTTTATAAGCAGGAAGGTTTAAAAGAACACCAAGGCTTATATGAGAACCCTATATTAATAAGAAAGCACAATGATAAAAAATGCATAGAATTAATGAATGCGTGGTGGGGTGAGATGAATCGATTCACAATGAGAGATCAGCTTAGCTTACCATATGTCCTTTGGAAATTTGGGATTAAGGAAGATGATATTTGCATTTTAGGTAATAATGTTAAAATGAATCCTAGATTTAGAAAGTACACTCACAATATGGATAGTGAATAAGTGGCGAATCGTTTAGAAAATAGATAAAAAAAGCTATCGGCAACAAGTGAAGTAAAGTAATTGAAATAGCTATTTATGCTGGTAATACCTGCTGACGCACGCTTACAGAGATCGTAACAATATTATGGGACAATCCAAACCAACTAGAGGAGCTGAGCGATGGCGAGCCAATCACAAACAGGGAAGTGAGTACTATGTATAAAATCTCAGTAGCAGGAACAGGCTACGTCGGCTTAGTTGCAGGTGTTTGCTTCGCTGAAATCGGTCATCAAGTTACCTGCGTTGATATTGATGAAGATAAAATTAATATGATGAAACAAGGCATCTCTCCAATTTATGAAGTAGAATTGGAAAGATTGATGCAGAAGAATTATGCTGCTGGGAGGCTTGATTATACTACTGATTATAAATTGGCCTATAGGGATGCAGATGCTATTTTTATCGGTGTAGGAACACCGGAGCAGCCAGATGGTTCTGCTAATTTGTCGTATATAGCAACAGTTGCAAGGCAGATAGCAGAAACGATAGAAAGGGACTGTCTTGTCGTCGTTAAATCTACAGTTCCTGTTGGTACCAATGATAAGGTTGAGCAGTTTATTCACGACTTTTTACCCTATGAAGGAGACGTTCCTACAGGAAATGGAGCTGGTGCAGGTAAAAAGATAAGGGTTGAAGTAGCATCGAACCCTGAATTTTTGGCCCAAGGTTCTGCAGTTCATGATACGTTATATGCAGAAAGGATAATTATTGGAACGGAAAGCAAGTGGGCTGAAGAAATGCTTATAAAGATTTATGAGCCATTTCATTTGCCGATTGTTTCAGTAAGCAGAAGATCTGCAGAAATGATTAAGTATGCATCCAATGACTTCCTGGCAATTAAAATATCCTATATGAACGATATTGCCAACCTTTGTGAATTAGTAGGTGCTGATATTCAGGATGTTGCAAAAGGCATGAGCTTTGATCAGCGTATTGGAAGCAAGTTCTTGAATGCTGGTATTGGTTATGGAGGCTCATGTTTTCCTAAAGATACAAAGGCGTTGGAATTCTTAGCAAAACAGCATGGCTATGACCTTAGAACAGTTAAGGCAGCTATTGATGTAAATACAGACCAAAGAACCATGTTATACAAGAAAGCATGTAAAAGGCTCATTACTTTTAATGGTCTGAAAGTAGCTGTACTTGGTTTGGCATTTAAACCTGGAACGGATGACTTAAGAGAGGCGCCATCTCTAGAGAATGTACCTTTATTATTAGAACAAGGGGCAGAAATTTATGCATATGATCCTGTAGGGGCAGATAATTTTAAAAGGTATTACCCAAAAGGAGAAAATGGCAGAGGAAGCATTAAGTATGTTGAAAATATCTCAGAAGCTTTAAAAGGTGCTAATGTTTGTTTTATCTTTACAGAGTGGGGTGAGATTAAGGCAGTTACGCCAAAAGAGTATAAGAAGCTAATGAGAACTCCATTGGTATATGATGGAAGGAATATTTATGAGATTGAAGCCATGAAAGAAGCGGGAGTAGAGTATTACTCTATAGGGAGAAAGTAACTAATAGATTCTATGCTTAGTACAGAGGAGTCGAAGAAGAGTGGAATGCAAACCTTTGGATACAAGTAAGATATATCTCATTACTGGAGCAGCAGGCTTTATTGGATACTTCCTATCTAGGAAACTACTGCAGCAAGGCTGTCGAGTGATTGGGATTGATAATATGAATGACTATTATGACGTTAAACTCAAGTATGCACGTCTTAATTTACTCAAGCCTTTTGAAAGGTTTACTTTTATCAAGGGAGATATCTCTGATAAGACTATGCTTATGAAGGTCTTTGAAGAGTACAAGCCTAATGTTGTTGTTAATCTAGCTGCTCAGGCTGGGGTACGTTATTCAATAGAGAATCCAGATGTATATATCCAAAGCAATATTATTGGCTTCTTTAATATCCTTGAAGCTTGTAGATATCATCCAGTAGACCACCTTGTCTACGCATCATCCAGCTCCGTCTATGGCGCAAACAAAAAAGTACCGTTTTTGGAAACAGATTTTGTGGATAATCCCGTTTCTCTCTATGCGGCTACAAAAAAGTCAAATGAATTGATGGCTTATACATATAGTCATCTTTATAAAATTTCCACGACCGGACTACGGTTCTTCACCGTATATGGTCCAATGGGGCGTCCAGATATGGCGTATTTCGGGTTCACTCAGAAATTTTTTGCTGGAGAACCAGTTCGGATCTTCAACAACGGGGATTTTGAGAACGACCTTTATCGCGATTTTACATATGTTGATGACATTGTTGAGGGGATTGATCGACTTCTTTGTAATCCTCCTGAAAGGGTTGGTGCTGTTCCACATCAAGTTTTCAATATAGGAAACAATAGTCCAGAGAAGCTAATGGTTTTTATCCAAACGCTGGAAAAGTGTTTGAGCAATGTCATTGGCAGAGAGGTAATTTTTGATAAGATCTTTGAGCCTATCAAGCCAGGTGATGTACCTGCCACTTTCGCCTCCACTGATTTGTTGCAGCAAGCCATAGGGTTTAAGCCTAAAAAAACGATAGAAGATGGCTTACAGAGATTTGCTGAATGGTACTGTGAGTATTATAAAGTACAGTAAGGATAAATAGGGGACGCCGCGAAACTATTACCGTTACGGAGCGTTTTATATTACAATGCTACTAGCGGAAATAATAATAATGGTTATGTTGTTCCTACAGTTGATATGGTTAGAACCCTAATCCATTGACATTAACAATCTAAAGAAGAGAGGAGTGAGGCGAATTATAAAAGATATTTTAATACTAGTCGATAATGAGAATAAATTTCTACTATCGATGGATGATAGGTATAAATATCGGACCATGAATTTACAGCTATTAGTTCAGCAGTTTGAGAACAGAGGTTATAATGTGGCAGTGAGTCAGTTTGGTGAAATTGATCTTGAACGGGATTTCAAAAATACAGCTGTTTTATATCATTCTTCAGAAAAACAGGGTGGATTTTATAAAAGTTATATTGAAGATATTGTATACTACCTTGAAAAAAAAGGATCGTTAGTTTTACCTAAATTTGAGTATCTAAAAGCGCATCATAATAAAGTGTACATGGAACTTATAAGAAAGCGTTTTGAAAATTTAGAGTTAAAAACTATTAAAACTTATTGTTATGGTTCATCCGACGAGGCATTAAACAGACTACCAGAGTTTCCCATTGTTCTTAAAATCTCTGCAGGAGCAGGGAGCAACGGAGTGAAGCTTGCTAAAAACGAGGAGGAATATCGAAAAGCTGTAAAAGAGCTTTCTAGGATTTATATATCCGATAATATAATCGGAATAGGTAAGGATTATTTTAAAGCTTTTCGGAATCTAGCATTTAATGCTAATAAGAAAACTCTTGAACAAAAATTTATAGTTCAAACATTTGTGCCAAATTTATTGGGTGATTATAAGGTTTTGTATTTTGGAGGAAAATATTATACATTATACAGAAAAAATAGAGATAATGATTTTCGCGCAAGTGGAGGAGGCAAATTATTTTTAGTACCAGATGAAGAAAATATTCCGTTGTTGAACTTTGCAAAAAAAATTGTAGCAGAAATAGATTTTCCAATAATAGGTATTGATATAGGGCATGATGGACATCAATATCACTTATTAGAATTCCAGATGATTCATTTAGGTCCATATACTTTACAATTTTCAGACTATTATTATATAGAAAGCAATGGACTTTGGAATAAAGTTGAAGGTAAATCAGTTCTTGAAGAAGAATTTGTCCGCAGCATAGCAGAATATATTGAAGATTTCAACTGAAAGCTTTTATTAGTAGACCAAGCAAACTTCCAGTAACAATGATATGATAATCACCTACAGCTTAGTTCTTAGCTGATTGAAAAAACAAAGGTGTAGAATCTCTATGAAATTAGAGATTCTATACCTTTGTTTTTTAGACTTCAGGCTGTTGAGTAAGTGAAACGTGCGAAACAAAAAACCACCTGCTATGCTATGCGGGTGCCATGCGGGTGGTTATGAATTTAATCGATCCATTTTAATTTATTATATGAGGTTTATTTTTACGATCATTCAATAAGATAAGTAAGCTCTATTTGCAGCTGTGGCTTTTGCTACAGTTGTATGTTTTATATATGGTGATACTTTATACAAATACTATGATCCAGAAGCTCTCAAGAGTAGTAAAAAACAAGCGAAAGAAGTCAAATGCGACTTTTCGCTTGTTTTCTATCTTGATATTGATGATTGGAAGAAACAATTGCTAGTAGCAAGCTTACCTTACTAGAAATCATGGTAGAAGCAATTAGATGCACTTTCTGAGAAGCATTGTGTCATATAGTCAATATTCTATGAGGACAACGGGTTTAATCAAATCCTTTGGTTTATCCTTCATGAGCAATAGTGCTTCTTCAATATGATTAAATCCTGTAAAAACGTGGGTGATTAGTCTGCTTAAATCGACACGGTTATGCTGCACAAGGTTGAGCAGCATTTCCATTCTATGACGACCGCCAGGACAGAGTCCGCCTTTTATGGTCTTGTGGGCCATTCCACAGCCCCAGGCCAAACGAGGTACGGGGAGACTTTCACCGCTGCCATGATAGTTTACATTGGCAACGACGCCGCCGGGTTTAACAATGGAAATTGCTTGCCCCAAGGTTTCG
>JARBTY010000019.1 GCA_029239935.1 Clostridia bacterium
TCAAGCGGTCAAGACACCGCCCTTTCACGGCGGTAACAGGAGTTCGATTCTCCTATGGGTCATTTGTTGGTGATGATGCGACTTAGGGAAACACCCGTTTCCATACCGAACACGCAGGTTAAGACTAAGTCGGCCGATGGTACTTGCTTGGAGACGAGCCGGGAGAGTAGGTGGTTGCCAACATAACTCGGGGTGTAGCTCAGTTTGGCTAGAGCGCCTGATTTGGGTTCAGGAGGCCGCAGGTTCGAGTCCTGTCACCCCGATTTTGAATGTATAAAAGGTAGGCACAAGGCCTACCTTTTATACTGTAAGAAAAATTTAATAAGGGTCACTAGCTCAGTTGGTAGAGCACTTGACTTTTAATCAAGTGGTCCCGGGTTCGAACCCCGGGTGGCTCATAAAAAAAGCAGTATTCATATAACCTATGAATACTGCTTTTTTGTGCTAATAATATTAGCTTAGAGTGACCTTATTTTTACCAGCTCTTTTAGAAACATAGAGGTTGTCATCTGCTTTTTTTATAACTTCATTAAGAGTTATATCTTCGTGGGCTTTAACATAAACCCCTAAACTAGCAGTAACAGAGGAAGAAATACCTTCACCTTCTATAATCGTTTGGGCAATAGCCTTCCTAATACCTTCTACTCTTTGAAAAACTTTCTCTTTATCTGTAAAGTTATAAAAGAATATAATAATCTCTTCACCACCATATCGTGCAACAATATCATTAGGCCTTGTAGCATGTTTGATGACAGCTGTAATTTCCTTTAATACAATATCTCCGTAAGGATGTCCATAGGTATCGTTGATCGATTTAAAATCATCAATATCAATCATTACCACACTATAATCCAGATCATTTAATTGAGGCATAGCTTCAAGCGTATCAAAAAAGTAACGTTTGTTAAATATACCAGTGAGGCCGTCACGGTAGGCACTTTCTTTGATTTGATTATAGAGCAGGTTATTTTCGATAGCCACCCCAACGTGGTTTGCAAGAGAGGTTAAAAAAGTTGCATGATCTTTAGAAAAATAATCTTTTTCCTTATGCTGAATCAGTATAAACCCCAATAAACGATGATCAATTTTTATAGGAACTCCAAGACAAGAATAAACACTATCTTCTTCGTTAGGAGTATTATAAACAGGGGTGCTGCTATTTACAATGAATTTTTTCTCCATATGATCCAGAATGAGTTTTTTTTCCTCTTCAATAGAAGAATAGGAAAAAGTTTTTGGGGTAGCTTCAATATACTCTTCATCAGATTTGATATATATAGTTGAGTATTTTGCACCAAATACACCAATAAGCATATCGTTAATAAGAGGGAACAAGTTTTGATCCTTGATATATTGATTAATATATTTACTTATTTCTAATAAGTTAGTAAAAACATTCAACTTTTTTTCTAGTAGGATAACTTGTTGAGATAAGTCATAAATAGTTTGCTCGGTAAATATTTGATATTTTTCAAAGAGTTCATTATTCATGAAGACTTCCCTTCTACTTTATAAAGTATCAGAATTTTTTTTATATATAGAAACATATAAGATTTCACGCTGCTTCTATAAGAAGTAATAAAATAATTATAAGTTATTTATACGCCAATTACAAATCAATTAAGCTTTATTTAATAATAATTTTGAAAGTACACCAACTATTTTTAAAATGTTAAAAATAGTTAAAAAATTATTTTTTGTTAGTAAAAAAAAGATATTAATAAAAATAGTATCAGGGGTTGCATGAAACGCTAAAATCTGATATAGTACATAGGTGAGTAAATTTAGTACATAAGTCTTGTGCGCGAGTGGCTCAGTGGTAGAGCATCTCCTTGCCAAGGAGAGGGTCGCGGGTTCGAGTCCCGTCTCGCGCTTTGTATTATTTTATTCTATGGGAGGATTCCCGAGTGGCCAAAGGGGGCAGACTGTAAATCTGTTACGATAGTTTCGAAGGTTCGAATCCTTCTCCTCCCATTCTAAAACCAGTTAAGTGATTAGCTTAACTGGTTTTTTGCGTCTATCTATATATTTTTAAGTTGATTTTGAGCTGTTTTAACATACCTTTTGGCGAGCCGTCTTTTGTTTTGCTTTTGGCAGGCATAAGATAGGTTAAAGTAAATCTGTACATTATCAGGGGAGAGCGCGAGAATACTTTCAAAGGTTTTTTCTGCGAGAGCATATTCTTTAAGAGCATAGTGGCACTCCGCTATATGAGATAAGTAATCCAGATTACCAGGCTGCAAGTAGCTGGCTATATTCAGGTATTCGAGAGCTTCTTTAAAGGCATTGAGTTCCATAAGCACTAAGCCAAGATCACAGTAGGCGATGTCATATTTATCATTGACAGCCAAAGTTTTTTTGTAATACTCACATGCTTTGTAAAGATGCCCCATCATATGGTAAGCATAGCCCATTAAATAAAGGGCCTTATGATTAGATTTCTGTTGTTTAATCATAAGCGTACAGTAGTCTATACACAGGGAAAAGTTGTCTTGTATAAGAGCTTTTTGGGCATAATCAGCTAAATGGGTACTTCTTGTATTTAATAGATTTTCATATTCTAAAGCTAAACAGTAAGGAAGATTCTTATTTTTTAAAACTTCTTTTAGTTCTTCAAGTGATAGGTGATTAAGTATTTGATAGTAATGAATGGCTCTGCATAATAGATATAACGAAGCGTGTGTGTACAAAAAATGAAGTTGATCTAAGATATAGCTGCTACATAAGTCTGTCTGATTAGATTGAAATAATAATTTTATTTTTTGATAAATATAAAAAGGTGAAAGGGAACTAAATATAATAGCACAATCTATATGTTGCACCATGGCTTCACGATTTTCTACTTGTATAAAAGATAAAGATTTTTTGAAATAAGTATGCGCTGCAAGGTCTATGTACTGGGTTGTTGACTGAAAGGCCATATAATACCCCCTAGATAAATGAATACTTTGAATTATATATATTGTAATGTAAAATATAGATACACACAATACATAGAAAGGTATTTTAGACTTAAAATATACATTAAGGAGAGAAAAATGAATTTTCAAATACAAATACTTCAATATTTAGAATCCATAAGAACCGAATTCTTTACAGCCATTATGGTGTCAGTTACAGTGATGGCAGAGAGTCTTTTTTTGATGAGTATACTGGCAATATTATATTGGTGTGTGGACAAAGTCAAAAGCATACGGTTGGCGTTTATAGTGCTTTTTAGCAGTGTGATAAACGGCATCATCAAAACAGCTGTACAGATGCCAAGGCCATTTGAAAAGGGGGTTGTGGCTCCGCTGAGGGTAAAAACGGCCACCAGCTCTTCTTTTCCAAGCGGACACACTCAAAGTGCAGTCAGTTTTTGGGGAGGCAGTAGTCTCATTTTGAAGTCTCGCTTCAGTTTATTTATAGGACTGTTTATGGCAGGGCTGACAGCCTTTTCACGACTCTATTTAGGAGTTCACTGGCCAATGGATGTAGTAGGGGGAGTTTTACTTGGGATACTTTCTATTTTTATGGCCAATCATATATTGGGTGAAAAGGCACTTATAAAGAAAAACCATATCCTAGCAATAAGTGTAGTAATGTTGTTTGGGATGGTCATGCCTATAGAAAAAGACTTAGCAAAAGCTATAGCCAGTCTTTGGGGGATGGTATGCGGTCTATATGTGGAGCAAAACTATATTCATTTTGAGCCTATTCAGAAGCTGAAAGTACAAATTGTGAAAGTGATTATAGGGATGGGCCTTATAGGCGCTATTTATATAGGGCTTAAAAATTTATTTCCAGAGGATAAGCTTTTTGATATGATAAGGTATGCGGTACTTCTGTGGTGGATCACTGCTGGGGCGCCGTATTTGTTCAAAAATATTAAATGGAATGAAAGATATGTATAGAATAGGCACAAGGTGCACACAATAACTCTACAATCAAATGAAAGGGACAAATCCTATGAATATGAGTATAGAGTGTGAAGTAACAGAGTGTAAGTATAACAATGAATTAGAAAAGTACTGTATGTTAAATAAGATTAAAGTCGTCAAACATGATGGCGTTGCAAACAGTATAGAGCTAACAGATTGTTCGAGTTTTGAACCAAGATAGGGACAGTAGGATAATTTATCTTACTGTCTTTTTATTATTTTATAAGAAGCATAAATTAGAGTCATACATAGTTAATCTCTCTCATATAAATAGAGTATAAAAATGATGGAGGGATGGACATGCCGCTAGATAAAAACCATAAATTATTTATGGCAAAAGTAATCACTATAATAGCAATAATAGGGATTATATGGACAAGTATAGTTCTTTATAAATACTACACTGGACCGCTATTTAAAATAGACACTTACATGGACCATCTGGTCAGAAAAGAATATGAAGCAATTTATGAGATGTTAGATCAGGAAGAATTGACTAATCAGTATACAGAACAAGAAATAACTGCTTATTATAAAAGAGCCTATGATATAGAAAATATTTTGGTTCAAATGATAAAAAATAATCAACTTGTCTTCAAAAAAGATATTCAAAATCCTCAAAACAGGATAGGATTTTGTAATATTAAATATGTTTATTCAAATAATCAAAAGATTGAACCCCTTTATTTTATTAAAAGAAAAGATGGATGGAAAATCAAATTCCCATTTTTATTATCAGAAGTCAAGATCCATGCACCGATAGGTTCAACAGTTTATATCAATTCACTTAAAGTTGATACTTATGAGAACGAAGTTTATGTGGAAAAAGAGGTTTTGCCAGGTAAATATGCAGTCAAAGTAGAATTTCCTAATCAAATGTATAATGATTACAATAAGATCATTAGTGTACCAGAAGAAAAGGAAGTTTTTTTGCCCTACGATACGTTAAATGTAGAGATTATGACCATTAAGGATGTTATTGTAGAACTACAAGGCATTCAAAAAAATAGCTTGGAAGGTACAGTTAATTTTAATAATATACTGGAAGGTCATTATAAATTGAAAGTATTTAGCGCCAATGACTTTATTAATCCCGTAGAAATGAATGTAATAATTGATAAAAATGCTAGGTTATTTGAGGTGTTTGATCTTACTTTATCAGATAAAGGCAAAGAAAAATTAAATGAGTTTATAAATGGTTTTTACAAAAGTTATTTACAAGACATTAAACAAAAACAACCGGATAATATCATGGTTTATACTAATAAAGATACTCAAGTGAATGTGGTTGAAGATTTCAAAAAATGGTTTATTGAAAATAAAGATATAAGGGATGCGCAAATAGAAGTACAGTTACAGGAGATTAGGATAGATGAGAAAGGCTTTTTACATAGTCAAATTATAGAAATGATAGAGTTAACCAATAATGAATTTGACGAATTTGAAAATAAGTATGTGGATAGAAACTATAAGATTGTATTAGAATGGGATACTATCATGGCAATAGGGAAGGATAAGTGGAGTGTTTTAGATAGAAAAATAAAACAGAGCATCGTTTCGTATAAAGATGAAGAAGGAAAGTGGGTACAATATTAGATAATAAGTATTGAATCTTTTGCAGAATTTGATAGAATGTAAGGTATAGCACTATACATAAGTGTTATGAAGTTTTTAAGGAGGACAACAGTGATATACCAGCCTGATTCATCAGATAAATCATCGCTTAGAGGTAAAGTATTTAATGCAGTACGTGAATCTATACTAGAAGGAAAATATAAAGCAGGAGATGTTCTTAGAGAAACAGTTATAGCCAATGAGCTAAATGTAAGCAGAACCCCTGTTAGAGAAGCTATAAGACAGCTGGAGTTAGAAGGACTTGTGCAGTCTATCCCAAATAAAGAAACGATAGTAGCAGGTGTAAGCAAAGAGGATGTACAGGATATTTTTATGATTAGAAATAAACTGGAAGGACTTGCAGGAAGACGTGCAGCCGAACGTATTACACAAGAAGAAATAGAGCAGATGGAAGAGGTACTTGCTTTAACAGCCTTTTATATAGCTAAAAATGATATTGATCATATCAATGAATTGGACCATAAATTTCATGATATCATCTACAAGGCAACAAAAAGTAAAATTCTGAAGCACATGTTATCAGATTTTCATTCCTATGTACAGAACACAAGAAAAGAGTCTATTGCTACGCCAGGACGTGCAAAAAGACTTTTAGAAGAGCATACGGGTATATACGATGCCATAAGAGAACGGAATGCTGAAAAAGTAGAAATGCTTATTACTAAGCACGTACAAAATGTAACCATGAATATGCATCTCTAAAAAATAAGAAAGGGATGGCACTGAAACTGACTGAATGAGTCACAGTGCCATCCCTTTTTGTACTTAAATAAGGAAGTCAGTTATCTATAAAAGGTTTTGCTTCAAGCTGTGAAAGTCGCAGACCATTTTTTTTGGCCTTTAATTGCCAAGAAATAGCTCCCATTAACATAAAAAATCTTTTGGTCATTTGAGGGTCGGCAAAGTTATCTGTTTGAATGGATACAGAGGGTATTAGAATATCGTCTGCAATTTTTTTAAATTGATCATACACCTTAATTTTAGATTTGTGATTAAGTGGAATGTCTTTGGTACTCCTAAGGTATTCACCAGCGCCGATTCCAACACCAAACCGCCAATGAAAACCTACTGATCTGCAAAAATACTGTATGTTATTAAGTGCGTTAATATTTTGTGTTCCACCATAGAAACCTTCATTTACAACGGCGTAACAGCGAGGCATTTTTATGTTCAACAAATCAGAGCTATTGATATAAGACTCAAGGACATAGAGAAACTCTAAGAGGCTTGAAGGGATGCTGTCTATATAAAGAGGAAAAACGAATACCACGACATCGGCCTTTACGATTGCAGAAAATGCTTCCTGAGTATTTGGATTTTGTAAGTGGTCTATTGCTTTTATCTCCACGCAAGGCATATCTGCCAGCATTTTTTGTATACTTTCAATAAAATAATGGGAGGTACTCTCACCAGTTTTTGGGCTTCCATTAATAAAACATACATGCATCTTATCGTTTCACCATCCATTCTTTTAACAAACCTGATATTTCTGTGATAATTGAAGATATTTCTGTTTCGCTTGAACAAATATAAGTACTGTGACTATCAGAGCAAAAGTTGAGAGCATTTGCAGCAGTAAGTCTTTTGAATGTGAGCTTTTCATCTTCAGCAATAGCATCGCAATAGCCAATAAAAATAAAGTATGGGTATTTTTTATAACGGGGTTTATGATGAATTTCACCATTTTTGGTTACTCTAAAATAGGGCAAAACATTTGGCAAAAGCCTGTCTATGGTTCTTCTGACAGGGGGGGAATAGGTCCCGTAACAAACCTTGGATAAAATGACCATTACATCACTTGTTACAGAGACTTTAGAGATTTCTCTTCCTAAATCGTCAAATACACATATCCCAGGGGTTTTTATCCAACAGTTGAAACAACCACAGCAATAATGAATCTTATCCAATTGAACAGTATAATTGGCACATTCATCTTGAGAAGAATGGAAAGTATTTAAGAGTCTCTTAGATAGTCGACCGCCCAAACCCTCTGAACTCTCATCAACATCTCCAACCAATAAAATTTTCAAAACAATCACCTCCAATAGATATTAACAACACAGGTAGACAGTGTAAACCTATAGTGTTAGTATATATTGAAAGGTAGACAGTGTCAACTAATTATGATATTATTTTTATAAGACAGAATGAGAGACAAGGAGAAATTTGATTGTGGAACAAAAATGCCGTACGGGAAATGTAAAGAAGTTGTTGATAGAAAATGGATTGTTACTTTTGAATAAGGTGGGATACAATGATTTTTCTATACGCAAAGTAGCCGCTATGAGTGGTGTTAGTCATGGAGCACCCTATAAGCACTTTAAAAATAAAGAAGAATTAATTGCTGCAATCGGTATACAAGTGGAAGGGGATTTTAAGGATTCTTTAAAGGAAGCTGTTTTTAAATACATGGAGCAGCCGCAAACACAGCTTATAGAGATGGGCAAAAAGTATGTTCAATTTATGGTTGAAAATCCAGAGTATCTAAAGTTTCTTTTTCTTGGACCACGGGAACAAAATATAAAGCTTGCAGAGGGTCAATTGATTTATAACAAAAGCAGTGCTTTTTCAGTTTTCAAAGATACAGCATCAAATTACCTCCATTCAGTAGGGAAAGACCCTACCACATGTGCTGCAGATATATTAACAATGTGGAGTATGGTTCATGGGATTGCCATTTTGATTGCTGAACAAAATTTAGAAATTGAGGGGAATTACCTTGATGTTGTTTCAAATATGCTTTGCTATGCAGTAAAATTGATGCATTAAATAAGAAAATATAAGGTGTATACCTAACCAAAGCCTATAGCTTCGAATATACAGAAGTTATAGGCTTTAGTTAGGTTAAATATTAAAAAAATACAGCTAAATGATTACTCAGAAAGATTATCTAACGCCACTGAAAGCTCATCCCACTTTTCATAAAGGGTTTTAATGGAGTCAGTAAGAGCCTCCTTTTCTGTCATCAAGTCTTTAGATTTAGTGAAGTCAGTATAGATCTCCTCAAGACAAAGCAAACTATCTATTTCCTCGATTCTTCCTTCAGACGTTTCAATTTGGGCTTCAACCTTTGAAATCTCATTTTGTAGTCGTTTGATTTGTGTCTGATATTCTTTTTGTTTTTTCCAATCCTCTTTAGAAGTAGCTGGAATAAGATTGTTTGTTTTGGGAATAATTGGTGCAGAGAGCTCTTTTTTCTTTTCAATATAGTAGTCATAGTCTCCCAAATATTCTGAAGCACCCAGCTTAGACATCTCAATCACCTTAGTTGCTGTCTGATTGATAAAATATCTGTCGTGAGAGACATAAAGTATTGTTCCTTCATAACTGTTAAGGGCGTTTTCAAGTATTTCTTTTGATAAGATATCCAGGTGATTAGTAGGTTCATCTAAAATAAGGAAGTTAGCTTTTGAGAGCATAATTTTCGCAAGTGCCACACGACCTCTTTCTCCGCCGCTTAGGGTGCTGATACTTTTAAATACATCCTCATCGGTAAAAAGAAAAGCAGCCAGAACATTACGGATTTCACCATTTTTTAAATCCGGAAAGGCATGTTGTATTTCTTCCATAATCGTGTGAGACGTATTTAAGTTCATATGCTCTTGGTCATAGTATCCAACAATGACATTAGTACCTAAAACAATCGTTCCGGAAGTAGGCGGCATATGATTAAGAATCATTCTAAAGAGTGTTGTTTTGCCTACACCGTTGGGACCAACTAATGCAACTTTATCTTCCTTTTTGATATCTAGACTAAAATGGCTGAAAAGCTGAGCATCTTCAAAGGCTTTGCTAAGGTCAGTGACTTTCAGAACATCTTGTCCACTGGAGATGCGAGGCGTAAGGGTAAGCTGCATCGGCTTGTTATCTATCATGGGGGTATCCATAACTTCTATTTTATCTAATAACTTCTCACGGCTTCTGGCACGTTTAATAGACTTTTCACGGTTAAACTGTCTGAGCTTAGCAATGACAGCCTGCTGTTTGGCAATTTCTCTTTGCTGTTTTTCAAAGTGTTTTAAAGCAATTTCATATTCTTTTTGGCTTTTGATAATATAATCACTGTAATTGCCACTATAAACAAAACATCTTCCAAATTCTATATGGACGACTTTGGTAACAATTTTATCCAGAAAGTATCTATCATGGGAAATAATCATAACGGCACCTTTATAGGATTTTAAAAATCCCTCCAGCCATTCTATTGCTTCAATATCCAAATGGTTGGTAGGTTCATCAAGAAGGAGCAGGGTAGGCTCTTCGAGTAAAAGCTTGCCAAGAGCCACTCTGTTTTTTTGACCGCCAGAAAGAATAGAGACTGGTTTATCATAAACATCGTTTTCAAAGCCTAATCCTTTGAGCACACCCTTAACCAGACTTTTATATTCATAACCTTTGTTATTTTCAAATTGACTACGCAATGCATCATAGATGTGAATGAGCTCAAGAGAAGATGTTTCGGCAATCTTAGCCTCCATTTCATGGAGCTTTTTCTCTAATGCGATGACCTCATCAAAGACATGAAGAAGTTCTTCATAGACGGTGTGTTTGGAATCGAGTTCCATATGTTGTTTAAGATAACCAATGGTACAGTCTTTGGAATAAGCGACTGTTCCGTCATCACAGGACAGTTCTTTTGCCAGTATTTTAAATAAAGTTGTTTTACCAGCACCATTGTTGCCGATTAAAGCAACTTTTTCATGATTTTCTATATGAAAGCTAATATTATCAAGTATTACTTTCTCATGAAAGGATTTTTTTATTGTACTGCATGAAATAATCATAATAAACCTCCTAACTTACCTTATTATATTACCAAAAAATGCGCCTAAATGAAAGGAATACCCAAGAGTACATTGACAAAAAAAAAAATAAAATGATATACTAGTGCTATTAAGAAATTAAGGAGTTGAGACGGTGGCAGAAGAAAGAAGAATTTCTATGGCTGTAATAAGGCGGTTGCCACGATATTACAGATATCTTGGGGAGTTACTGGAAAAGGGTGTTAATAAGATTTCTTCCAGGGAGCTTAGTGAAAAAATGAATGTGACAGCTTCACAAATTCGTCAGGATCTTAATAACTTTGGTGGATTCGGTCAACAGGGCTATGGCTATAATGTTGAATATTTGCATAAAGAAATAGCAAAAATTTTAGGGCTTCACCAAAATTATAAAATGATTATAGTTGGAGTAGGTAATTTAGGACAGGCACTTGCTAATTACAGTTCATTTGAAAAAAGAGGATTTAAATTAGCAGGGCTTTTTGATGTTAATCCCAGACTCATTGGTATGAGCATCAGAGGACTTGAAGTACAAGATATTGACAAAATGGAAAATTTTGTTAAAGAAAATAATGTTGAAATTGCAATCCTTACTATGCCCAAGACAAGGGTTAAGCAAGTGGCAGAAAACTTGGCGCTGTGGGGTATAAAAGGACTTTGGAATTTCTCAGCGGTAGATCTCTTTCTCCCAGACCATGTACAGGTGGAAAATGTACACCTTTCCCATAGTCTTATGACTCTTGCGTACAAAATCAATGATGCTGAAGAAATAAATTAAAAATAAAAACTGTGTCTAAATCTTTTAGAGTTATTTATAAAAGATTTAGACACAGTTTTTTATTAAGCCATATTATTTTTTTAGAGGATGATATATAATAGGAATAAATGGTTAAAGGAATAATTTGATGATAGATGAAGGTTTGTACAGCAACAGAAAGAGGTGAAGCTTTGTTTGACTTTTTTAAAAAAAATAGAAAAATTATTTTAGATAATAATCTATCAGAAGAAATGACGATATCTAATGAAGAAGTGGAAATCAAAAAAACTTACATTAGAGAAATTCTTAATAAAAAGAAACTCCCCATTGTTTTGCTTGACCCTTTATGGCATTCCATACGAGAACAAATTGTCAGTGAAATGATTAAAAAAAACGAGGTTGTGTTACAGGATCTCCTTAAAGAGCAAGGTAAGTTAACCAATGATCATAAAGATTATAATACGGTAAAACAGAATTTTTTAAAACAAATATTGGCTTTAAGTGGACATCTTCAAGGTGAGGGAGATGCTCAAAAGATAGAAGAGCTTAGCAAGTTGCATGAAAGCACTTTAGGTGCTAATCAGAAAATAGAAGATATAGAGAAAAGACTGGAAACAGTTGAATATGAGATAGAAGCAGTAAATAGAGAAATCATAGAAGAAATTATTGCAGTAGGTTACCAGTATGTTTCTATTTGTAAAAACAATAGTGATCAATTAGAAAGAGAAATTAACACACTGAGAGAAAAAGTCATGATAAAAACTAATGAGAAAAAGAAGAATGAACAAATTTTAAAGAGTATTTATAACTATATGCATAATGTTATTGGGCAAAATCAAATAGAGGTTATTGATAAGGAGCTTTGGGACAAGAAGAGATGATAATAGGAATAGGCACAGATATTATTGAAATAGCAAGAATAGAAAAAAGTATGAGGGCAGAGGCTTTTATGCATAAAGCTTTTACTGAGATGGAAAAAGTATATTTTGAGAAACGGCAGCATAACGCAGAGACAATAGCGGGGGTTTTTGCAGCTAAAGAAGCTATCAGCAAAGCACTGGGGACGGGGTTTAGAGCATTTGCAGTTCGAGATATAGAGATTACACCTAATGCTTTAGGAAAGCCAGAGGCCACACTATATAATGGGGCAAAGCAGCTTGCGGCTCAGCTTGGAATCCATAAGATTCATGTGACGATATCACACTGCAAAGAGTATGCAGTGGCGTATGTTGTGGTGGAAGGAAGTACTATTTATGAAGTTAATGACACCGGTACAGATGAAAGAACTAGATGAAAGAGCTATAAAGGATTATGGCATCCCTAGTATACTACTGATGGAGCATGCTGCATATAGCGTGTTTGGGCAAATCAAAGACCGAGGTATACCGCAGAGCACAGTGATAGTATGTGGTCCTGGTAATAATGGCGGGGATGGACTGGCTCTTGCAAGACAGCTTAAAACTTGGTCTGCTGCTCAATTGAGGGTGCTTATGCTTGCGGGCAAAGAAATGCTTTCAAAAGATGGGTTGATTTATTACAACCTATGTAAGCAGATTAAAGTGGAAATCATACATGTTACACAAATCAATCTTGAAATGGTTTACAAAGCTTTAGAAGAAGCGCAGCTTATTATTGATGCCATTTTTGGAACCGGACTTTCGAGGCCTGTAGAAGGGCTTTATGGGGAGCTGATTAGGCAGATTAATGCAAGCACGGCTTATAAAATCAGTATGGATATTCCGTCGGGTATTGATGGAAATACGGGCAGACTTATGGGAGTGGGTGTAAAGGCTGATCAAACTGTCACTTTTACCTTGCCGAAGATAGGGCTGCATGTTTACCCAGGGATTGACTATATAGGAGCATTACAAATAGCAGACATAGGTATACCCAAAGAGGCTATAGAAAAAATTAAAACGTCCGTTTATACATTAGAAAAAAATGAGTTAAGGAAGTTTTTGCCCATCAGACCTACTAGAAGCAATAAAGGCACTTATGGCAGAGTGCTGATAATCGGGGGACAGACAGGGATGTCAGGAGCTGTGGCTCTCGCAGGGAAAGCGGCGTTAAAGGTTGGAGCAGGCATTGTCAGCACAGCAGTACCCAAAGCCATACATGATATTATGGAACAGAAGCTGACAGAGGTAATGACCATTCCGCTGCCAGATGAAGAAGGACATATTTCACAAGAATCAGTCAGGCAGCTTAGTACGCTTATAGAAAAATATGATGTGATTGCCATAGGTCCGGGGATAGGAAGAAGCAAAGCGGTTAGATCAGTAGTGCTGCAAGTACTGACAAGTAGCAAGCCATGTGTTGTAGATGCCGATGCGCTTTATTTTCTGAAGGAGATGCTGGAGATGGTTAAGCTAAGGGTGGCACCAACTGTCATTACCCCTCATCCAGGAGAGATGGCCAAAATACTCGGTATCAAGATTGAAGAAGTATTAGCCGATCCACTTACTATTACACAAAAGTTTGCAACGGAAAATCATATTATTACTGTTCTCAAGATAGAAAGAACGATAGTAGGAGACACAAAAGGTAATATATACATTAATACAGCAGGAAACACAGGGATGGCCAAAGGCGGAAGCGGCGATATATTAACAGGTGTAATAGCGGGATTACTGGCTCAAACGGATATGCCGCAGCATGCTGCTATGCTTGGGGTATATTTACATGCAAGAGCTGCAGATATTATGAAAGATTTAAAATCAGAATATACCATTATGCCCAGTGATTTTTATGAAGGAATAGACAAAGCCTTTCAAGAAATACTAAAATGATAGAAGCTCCTAATATTCCATCATATATTTAGTTTCTAGTGAGTATATTAGGTATAGATGGGGAGTTATGCTATAGTATTACGTCCAAATATTTTTGAATCCATAGGGGGGCAATATGTATAAGGTACAGAGGGGAATAATACTCTTACTTTTACTCATGATGTCTTTTGTCTTTCAGAGCTGCAGAGGGGAGATGCCCAGTGACAGTGTGCAGAGCAAGCTGCATAATAAGCTTGTAAGACTCAAGAACTATGAGGTGGATGCACTGATAACTTTTTTAAAAGATACAGAGGCGAATAAGCTGGAAATGAAACAGACAGTGGAAATAGGAGGCAAATATAAACTTACTTTAAATGCTCCAGAGCATCTGAAGGGGTACATAACTTACTTTGATGGAAAAGAGCTTTCACAGTATAGCCCTATCACAAAAACAAGTGTATTATGTAAAGGTAATGAAGTAAGAAATCAGCTTCTATTAAGTAGTTTTATACATAATTATTCAAACACTGATAATATCAAAGCAGATAGGAATACTTTAGACGGCAAAGCATGTATGACATTTGAAGTGCCCATACCAGGAAGCTATAAATACATGGCGGCAGAAAAAGTATGGTTTGATGAGGAAAAACTAAATCCCATAAAAATGGAGATATATGATCTAGAAGGTAAGGTCATGATTCAGCTGGATTTTAGCCAGTTCAAATACAATACAGAGATGAAATTTTGATATAGAAAAGATGTACCAAGGAGGTAACTATGGACTCTCTTAGACCGCGGGTAGTAGCAGAAGTAAGTGTAGAGGCGATCAAACATAATTACAAACAAATAAGAAAGATTGTACCAAGCCACACAGAGATAATGGGCATTGTAAAAGCTGATGGGTATGGTCATGGGGCCATTGAAGTTTCTAATATACTTCAGGGAGAAGGCGTTAACAGATTTGCAGTGGCTATAGCTAAAGAAGGTGAAGAACTAAGACATTCAGGGATTGTTTCACCCATCTTAGTCTTAGGTTATACGCCGAGAGCTGATATTAAAACGCTCATTAAGAATGATTTGACGCAAACGGTTTTTTCATATGAGATGGCTAAATATATATCAGACGAAGCAGTAGTTCTTAATAAAACAGTTAATATTCATATTAAAATGGACACTGGGATGGGAAGGATAGGGTTTTTATCATCCCCCCAGAGTATTGAAGAAATCAAAAAAATAGCAGAGCTTCCTCACATTAATATGGAGGGGATATTCACTCATTTTTCAACGGCAGATGAAGAAGATGTCACCTACACTAGAAATCAATGGAGTATTTTTGAAGGTTTTTTAAAAGAGCTGAATGAAGTAGGGATAGACTTGCCGATTATACATGCTGCCAACAGCGCAGCCACTATGTATCATAGCTATGCACATCTCAATGTGGTAAGACCAGGCATTATATTATATGGCTATTATCCATCACACTTTCTGCAGAATCAGATTATCGATTTAAAACCAGCAATGACACTCAAATCACAGGTGGTACACGTTAAAGAATTGCCAGAAGGACATTATGTAAGCTATGGCAGAAAATATTATACCCATCAAAAAACAAAGATTGCTACGATACCCATCGGTTATGCAGATGGGTATTCGAGAAGACTAGCTGGCAAAGGAAGAGTCCTTATAAGGGGTGAATACGCCCAAATAGTAGGGAGTATTTGTATGGATCAATTTATGGTAGATGTCAGTCATATCCAAGACGTGCGTGTAGAGGATGAAGTTGTTATTTTCGGCAAGCAAGGGGATAAATGTATCCCTATAGAGGAAATTGCAGAAGGACTAGATACAATTAATTATGAAATTATGTGTATGATTGGTAAGAGAGTTCCACGTTTATATATTTAAAATTTTAAAAAAATGAATAACATCGTATAGAGTGATTAAAAAATGGCAAAAATAACATTAGCTAGTTAGGAGTAAATCACGATGTTAGTGGGGAGTGGTTTGCAATGACTAAGTCAAGAAGTGATATAAAAGTAAATGAAGATCCGTTAAAAGTGTCTTCAGCTAAAAAGCAAAAATTGACGATGAAAAAGGGATATCAAGAGATGGCAGAAATCAATTTATCCATTTCAAAATTATATTTTGAAGTAGAAAGAGAGGCCGAGTCTTATTACGATTGCATAGCGGAGTGTGAGTAAAAGTGCAAGTAAAACGTGGAGATATATTTTATGCAGATTTAAGCCCAGTAATTGGGTCAGAACAGGGAGGTATAAGACCCGTTCTTGTGGTACAAAATGATATAGGTAATAAATTTAGCCCAACTGTAATATGTGCGGCAATCACTTCTAAGATTAATAAAGCAAAACTTCCCACCCATGTTGAGATTGATGCAGCAGAGTATGAACTTGTTAAAAATTCTGTAATACTTCTTGAACAAATTAGAACAATCGATAAAAAAAGACTTAAAGAGAAAATCTGCCATTTAGATGATGGACTTATGGATCAAGTAGATAAGAGCATTAAAATCAGCTTTGCAATAAATACATAAAAATGTATCGAGGGGTTTCTTGACAAAAGAAACCTTCTTTTTTGTATTCATTCAAAATGAAGTATGTTAAAATGGTGGGATAAGATAACTAGCATAAGACAATAAGGAGAAAGAGTCATGCAATTAACAGAAGTTTATACACAGTTAGGGATATTATTTTTATTAATGTTTTTTGGATATGGTCTAGGAAAAGTTCAGGTCATTACATCTGTCGGTACAGAAGTGTTTTCAAAATTTATTGTTAAAGTGGCTTTGCCAGCCATTATCATATCAGGAATGATCATTCCATTGACACCAGAAAAGTTACATACTGCCATCTATATTGTTGCATTATCTATAGCGACATATGCTCTTGCATATGGGGTGGCCATAGGATTTTCAAAACTCTTTATAAAAGATAGGAGTGAAAGAGGTGTTTATAGTTTTGCCATTGTTTTTTCAAATGCAGGTTTTATGGGGTATCCCGTTCTGCAGGCACTATTTGGCAAAGAGGCTATCTTTTACGGTGCAATATACAATATAACTTTTAACATACTCCTTTATACGCTTGGCATAAAGCTCATGGAAATGAAAAGTGACACCAAAAGTCAATTCAATTTAAAGCATCTTATTAATCCAGGAGTTACAGCTAGTATCATAGGATTAATCTTATTTACTACAGGTATACCTCTGCCTAAGTTTGTGATAGGGACAATAGATGCAGTAGGGAGTCTTTGTACACCGTTATCTATGATTACAATAGGGGCTATGCTTAGTAGTCTGCCGATTAAAAAGATGTTTAGTGGAGCTAAAGTCTATTTACTTACGGGTACAAGACTGATCATTTTGCCTTTATTAACGTTTGGTTTGCTAAAATATGTTTTAAGAATAGAGGACAGCTGGCTTTTGGCAATTCCTGTTATTGTTGCGGGTATGCCTGTAGCCAGTAATGCAGCTATGATGGCCAAACAATATGATAATAACCCTGAGATTGCATCTCAGACTATTCTTGTATCAACATTATTGAGTGCAATAACCATCCCTTTATTGGCATACTTATTATAAAATAATCTATACAAATTTAAAATATTAGTAGAAAAAAAAGAAGGACTTCACTATAATATATTTAAAATAAGTTAATAATAACTCGAGGAGGTCATCATATGGCAGATGTATTTAGTAAATTAGGAGAAAGTATTAAGACAACATTTAAAGAAGCCACTGCGCAAACGCAAAAGTCAGTTGATCAAACAGTTTATAGAACTGAATTATTAAGTAAAAAAAATGAACTCAAAAAAGCTTATCAACAATTGGGGGAAGCTCAGTACGAGGCCTATATCCATAACACGGAGGAGGAAGTGCCTGCTTCGTTATATACAAAAATCGAGACCATGATAAAAGAAATCACACAGATTGAAAGACAGGTAGAAGACATTGTAACCACTCAAAAAGATAGTTTTGATACCTTTAAAAGGACAGTCAAGACCACTTGGGATGAAAATATGTCCAAACAACCAAGACCAGAAAAAGGTGAAGATGGCGTAGAGATTATGAAAATTTGCAGTCACTGTAATGTGGGAAATAATATTAATGCTTCTTATTGTATTAGCTGTGGCAACAAATTCTAATAAGGAGTGATAACCATGCTTTGTGAAAAGTGCAAAAAAAATGAAGCAACTATTTATGTAAGTGAGATAACTAACGGACAAAAAACAGGACATTATTTATGTAATGAGTGTATAAAGCTTACTGAAAATAACATTGGCACTCAGGCCATATTGTTTAATGATTTTATATCAGAACTGATGAAAATAGCTTTGGAAGAAGGTTATTTAAAATCACCTAAAACCCCCCTGCCAAAGAAATGTCCACAGTGCGGGCTATCTCTTGATGAATTTTTGAAGATTGGTAAGTTTGGATGCAAAGCGTGTTACACGACTTTTGATAATGAACTTAGAAATGCATTTATTAATGTACATGGCAATATAAAGCATGTGGGTAAAGCCATACAAGTTGATGCCAAAACTGAACATTTCAGTAAAAGCAGACAAAGGCAAGAAAAATTAGGCAGACTTGAAGGCGCTCTTAAAAAAGCTATACAAGATGAAGCTTATGAAGAGGCAGCGAGGCTCAGAGACGAGATAAAAGCTATTAAAGCAGGGGGAGAAGACTGATGTGGTATCAGAATGTAGCAGCAGATGATATAGTCATTTCACACCGTATAAGACTTGCCAGAAATCTAGTCAATTATAGATTCTCAATAAAAATGAATGAAGAAGAAGCTTATGAGATTATTGACCAAGTAAAACAAGCAGTAACAAAGATTCCAGATTATAAATTCAGCATCATAGAGCCCCATATAATCAATGATGTGCAAAAACAGCAGCTTGTAGAGACTCACCTCATCAGTCCCCTTTTGGCAGAAACCGCTTTTCCGACAATGGTTATCTATAACGAAGATAGAAGTATAAGTATTATGATCAATGAGGAAGACCATATCCGTATACAGTGCATGCAGGCAGGCAATGATATTCAAAAAACTTGGGAAATAGCTTCAGAGCTAGATGATCAGATATCAAAGATACTAAAATACGCTTTTCATAAAGAATATGGCTATATGACATCCTGTATTACCAATGCAGGCACAGGACTTCGGGCTTCTTTTATGGTGCACCTGCCAATGCTCAGCAAGACGGGACATATAGGAACTATTTTTGAAAGCTTACAAAAGTTAGGTATGCAGATAAGAGGTATGTATGGAGAAGGCACAAAAGCGCTAGGTGATATCTATCAGATATCTAATCAGCTGACATTAGGAAGAAATGAGATAGATCTTATTGCCATCACCAAAAATGTTACGCATAATTTGGTAGAAAAAGAAGAGTATATCAGAAATCATATATCAGATATCAGCAAAAGAGCACTTATAGATAAACTCTATAGATCCTATGGTATCCTAAGGTACGCAAGAGAATTATCTACAGGAGAGGCTATGGAATTATTATCTGATGTTAAATTAGGTTTTGAAATGGGTATTTATGATTTTAAAAAGCCTACTTATAATCTTTATGAAATGATGTTAATGTGTCAAGATGGCGTGATGCTCTCAAAATCTCAAAATTTAAATCAAAGTATTTCGCTTAATAGTCTGCGCGCAGCAACTATTAGGCAATATCTCGAAATATAGTAAGACAGGAGATGAACATATGGAAGTAAAGTTTACAGCACAAGCACAAGCGGCTATTGAATACGCAGAGCAGATGATGGCGGAGTTCAGACATGGTTATCTGGGAACAGAGCACCTTTTGGTGGGACTTATTCATACGGACAACTCTGTAGCTAAAAAAGCACTTGAGGACTATGGCATTACAGAAGAGGATCTTCTGGATAAAATAAAAGAAGTCATTGGCATGGGTCAGGTAGCGCTGGTAGCACCTAAAGATTTTACACCTAGAGTCAAAAGGATTTTTGAAGTAAGTTCACAATTTGCAAGGCAATTAGGCACAAATGCTATTGGCACAGAACATTTATTAATCTCTATTCTAAAAGAAAAAACTTGTGTGGGGGTAAAGCTGCTAGAATCGCTAGGGGTTAATGCAAGCAAGCTGCTTGCAGCACTTATAGATATGCTTACAGGAGGCACCCAAAAGACTGAGGTCAGCTTTGCAACCTCCAACCAAAGTGTTAAGGAAGGCAAATCAACGACACCTACACTGGATAAATACAGTCGTGATTTAACACAGCTTGCCAGAGAGGATAAGTTTGATCCTATCATCGGCAGAGAGACAGAGATTGAAAGGGTTGTACAGATTCTTTCAAGAAGAACCAAAAACAATCCTTGTCTTGTTGGAGAACCTGGAGTAGGGAAAACGGCAGTAGTAGAGGGATTAGCCCAAAAAATAGTTGGAGGGACAATTCCCGAACTCTTAAAAGATAGAAGAGTAGTTTCCCTTGATTTGTCATCTATGATATCAGGTACCAAATATAGAGGTGAGTTTGAGGAACGTATTAACAAAGTTTTAGAAGAGGTTCGTACGGCTGGGGACATTATTTTGTTTATTGATGAGCTTCATACCATTATTGGAGCAGGAGCTGCAGAAGGAGCCATGGATGCCTCCAATATCTTAAAACCTTCTTTGGCAAGAGGCGAGATTCAGCTCGTAGGTGCAACGACCTTAGATGAATACAGAAAGCATATTGAAAAAGATGCGGCTCTCGAAAGACGTTTTCAACCTGTACAGGTCAACGAGCCTTCCGAAGAAGAAACAATAGAAATTCTTAAGGGCATAAAAGATAAATATGAAGTACATCATCAAGTACAGATTACAAGTGAAGCTATTAGTGCAGCGGTTAAACTGTCTAGCAGATATATTGCAGACAGATATTTGCCTGATAAAGCCATTGACCTCTTGGATGAAGCTGCTTCAAAGGTGAGATTAAGAGCCTATACTTCACCAGCCAACATTAAAGACTTAGAGGAAGAACTTCTGAAATGCAGCAAAGAAAAAGAAGATGCTATTGTTAATGAAGAATATGAAAAAGCTGGACAAATCAAACAAAAAGAAAATCAAATCAAAGAAAAGATAGCCAGTGCAAAAGTAGAATGGGAATCAAAACACACTAAAAATACTCAAATCGTATCTGAAGATGAAATCGCAGACATTGTAAGCAGCTGGACCCATATCCCAGTTAAAAGGCTAGCTGAAGAAGAGTTTGAAAGGCTTCAGAGTATGGAAAAGATTCTGCATGAAAGAGTGATTGGACAGGATGAAGCGATTGTAGCTGTTTCTAAAGCAGTAAGAAGAGGCCGTGTAGGACTCAAGGATCCAAACAGACCGATCGGTTCCTTTTTATTCTTAGGGCCAACAGGGGTAGGAAAAACTGAACTGACCAAAGCATTGGCAGAAGCTATGTTTGGTGATGAAAATGCTATGATTAGGATTGATATGTCAGAGTATATGGAAAAGCATACTGTATCTAAACTCATCGGTTCGCCACCAGGTTATGTTGGATATGATGAAGGCGGGCAGCTTACTGAAAAAGTAAGAAGAAAGCCATACTCCGTCATATTATTTGATGAAATCGAAAAAGCACATCCGGATGTCTTTAACATTCTTTTACAGGTGTTAGATGATGGGCATATTACAGACTCAAGGGGCAGAAGAATAAACTTTAAAAATACAATCATCATTATGACTTCTAATATTGGGGCCAGAAATATTATAGAACCTAAAAAACTTGGTTTTATCTCGTATGAAGATGTAAGTAAATCTTACCAGGACATGAAAAAAAGTGTTATAGAAGAAGTTAAACGTATTTTTAGACCAGAGTTCTTAAACAGACTAGATGAGATGATCGTATTCCATCCATTAACAACAGAAAATATTAGAGAAATTGCAGACGTTATGATAAAAAGTTTGCTGAAAAGAATCACAAAAAATGTAGGTATTGAAATCGAACTGACAAAAGAGACATTAGATTTTCTGGCAGCTAAAGGCTATAATCAAGCCTATGGTGCAAGGCCGTTAAGAAGAACGATTCAAACTTATATTGAAGATAAATTATCAGATGAGATCTTAGACGGTAAAATTAAAGAAGGTGACAGGGTGCTTGTAAACATCGAAGGAGACGCATGTACCTTTACGAAACAATAATATTACCATATACTTTTTAATTTAAATCATGTATAATAAAAGCATATTTATAATAAATAGATAAATAAATAAATGAAAGTATTAAAAACATTGGAGGATTTAGCAATGGCTGTTGTTAATGAGATTATTAGAGTGGAAAATGATGGAACACTTAGTTTTGGAAACTATGAGCTTTCAGAAAAGACGAAAGTGCTGGACTTTGAAGTAGATGGCAGATTATATAAAGCAAAAACGTTCTTTGAAGTTACAAAGCTTAAAAGAGATGGAGCTTTAGTTTATGAATCCATTCCAGGTACAGCAGTGCATAACCTTAAGATAACCGATAAAAGTTTAAGTTTCTTAGTAGAAGGCAATGGAAGTTCACAAATTACGTTAGAACTTGAGTCAAATACAGAATATAAATTAATGATTAATGATGTTATTGTAGGGAATGTCAAATCAACTGTGGCAGGTAAAGTCAACTTTTCAGTAGATTGTGCAAAAGAGTCACAAGCAGTTGTATTAAGAAAAATTTAATAGATTATTCTTTTCAAAACAAAAAACGAGGATAAATAAAGTGTTACACTTTATTTATCCTCGTTTTTATGGAGCTATTTATATAGGACTAAATGAATAAAAATAGCTAATGGGCGGAAACTAATAAAGTTATAAAATATAAAAAGGATATTGACTAGAAATAGAACAAATGATATAGTTATTTTAACTTGTATACAAGTTACATTTGTATACATAAATAGAGGTACCTAAACCTGAAACTATATAATATGCACAATGAAATAAATAGAATAGCTAAAGGATTAAAAGAATCAAGTCTAGGGAGGTGTTAACTTGGAGATTAAAAGCCCGGCTGTGAAGATGAGTACAGAAGAGATTTATACTATTTTAAAGAGAGAAATACTAACTCTCAAGATTCCGCCAGGGGAACTGATTAGTGAAAATGATATTTCTAAACGTTTTAATATTTCAAGAACACCTGTCAGATCTGTTTTTTCTAAACTGAGTACAGACAAACTTGTTGAAATAAGGCCGCAAAAAGGAACATATGTATCGTTATTAGATTTCGAACTTATTAAACAACTTATTTTTATGAGGACAGTATTAGAGATCAATGTCGTAAGTGACGCTATAAACCATGTTACTGAGGAAGTAATAGAGGAAATGGAAGAAAACCTTGCCAGACAGAGAGCATTTTTAGCAAATCCAACTAAACCAGAAGATTTTTATTTGATAGATAGTGAACTTCATCACATATGTTTTAGAATGACACATAAAGAGAAGTTATGGGATATCATTCAAGATTTTCAAGTTCATTATACAAGATTTAGGATGCTGGATATTGTTGTTACCAAGAACTATGAAAAGTTGTATGAAGAGCATTGTATGTTTATCAACATATTAAGAAATAAACAAAGCAATGAAATTGTACCCTTCTTTGAGGGGCATCTGAAAGGAGGGTTAGACAGGTTAGGGGATCGGTTAAAAAGAGATTTTAAAGATTACTTTGTGCAATAACATCATAATAAAGGAGAATTAAAATGGATATTAGATACGGTGCAAATCAAAAAGATGCAAAATATTACGCTACAGAAGATTTAAGAGAGGAGTTTTTGATAGATAAGCTTTTTATAGCAGATGATATGAAAATGGTTTACTCACATATTGACAGAATTATTGTTGCTGGAACAATGCCTGTAAAAAAAGAAGTTTGCCTGGCAGACCACATTGATTGTGAAAAGAACTTAGGTGTAGAGTATTTTCTTGAAAGACGTGAGCTTGGGATTATCAACATCGGTGGTGCAGGTATAGTTATAGCTGACAATGCAGAATATACATTAGGTAATATTGAAGGATTATATCTTGGAATGACAACAAAAGATATTTCCTTTAAAAGTTTAGATGAAGCTAACCCAGCTAAATTTTACATGTGTTCAGCCCCTGCACATAAACAATTTGATAATAAGATTATTACAAGAAATGATGCCAACAAAGTAGAGCTTGGAAGTCTAGACACTTCAAATGAAAGAACTATTTATCAGTTTATTCATCCAGCAGTTCTTGAAACTTGTCAGTTATCTATGGGATGCACAATCCTAAGTAAAGGCAGCGTATGGAACACTATGCCAAGTCATACCCACGAAAGAAGAATGGAAGTTTATATGTACTTTGATTTTAATGAAGACAACGTAGTATTCCATATGATGGGTGAGCCTACTGAAACAAGACATATTATTATGAAAAATGAACAAGCCGTTATATCACCAAGCTGGTCTATTCATTCAGGATGCGGCACGAGCAACTATGCTTTTATATGGAGTATGGTAGGAGAAAACAGAACATTTACAGACATGGATCATATTAAAAATGCAGACTTGTTATAAGTTTAGTAATCTATACTGATACTAAAGAAAGAGAGAAAAAAATGATAACACTTGAGGATATGAAGGGGATTTTTCCAGCACCGATTACACCATTTGATGCTGAGAATAAAATCAATGAAAAAGCTTTAACAGCCCTTATTGAAAAAAATATAAAAGAAGGTGTAAAGGGTGTATTTATAGGAGGAAGCTCAGCAGAATGCTTTATGCTCTCCCATGAAGAGCGGATAAGAGTATTTGAGATAGCTGCCTCGTTTAAGAAAAGGCTTAAATTAATTGCACACATTGGCAGTATTAGTACAGATGAAGCAATTACTTTTGGTTTGAAGGCTAAAGAACTTGGTTATAACGCCATAGCAGCAACAGCACCTTATTATTACAAGTTTTCACCTCAAGCTATTGTAAAGTATTTTCAAGATATCTATGAAGCGGTCGGGATGCCTGTTATCGTTTACAATTTTCCAGGCAATACAGGTGTTGAATTTGATTTAAGTCATCCAGACATTGTCCAGTTATTTAAAAGTTCAGCGGTATTAGGGGTAAAACATACCAATCTAAATGTTTATCAGCTGGAACGCATCAAGAATTTAAATAATAAGCTGCTGATGTATAATGGGTTTGATGAAGTGTTAATAGCAGGACTTGCGCTGGGGGCTGACGGAGCTATAGGAAGTACCTTTAATTTTATGTTTCCTCACTACCAAAAGATTGAACAAGCATTTAAGGCACTAGAAATCGATAAAGCAAGAGCGCTGCAAACTAAAGCCAATAACATTATGCAGGCTATTGTAAGTGTGGGTCTCATACCGGCTATTAAATATATTCTTACTTTACAAGGGATAGAAGCAGGCATCCCAAGAAGACCTTTTGGGGAATTGACGGAAGAGCAAAAACAATTTGTACAAGAAGTTCTCAAGGAAAATCTAGTTCAGTAAAAACAAGATCTTCTGCTTCAAAAATAAAACAAATACAGACTATAGGAGGATATTATGAATATATTAAACAAATTTTCACTTGAAGGGAAAGTTGCGGTTGTAACAGGTGCATCTACAGGTCTTGGACAAGGGATCTCATTAGGATTAGCAAGTGCAGGCGCACATATAGTAGGCGTGGATTATGTAGAAATGCCAGAAACAGAAGAAAAAGTAAAAGCTTTAGGCAAAGATTTTATAGGTATTACAGCTAACTTGCTTTCTATTGAACCTATTCAAGGCATTATAGATCAAGCTGTTGAAAAGTTCGGTAAAGTAGATATACTTGTTAACAATGCAGGGATTATCAGACGTTGTGACGCTATAGACTTTACAGAAAAAGACTGGGATGATGTTATGAACATTAATATTAAAACAGTATTTTTCTTTTCTCAAGCTATGGCTAAACAATATATCAAACAAAACACCGGTGGTAAGATCATTAATATAGCCTCTATGTTATCTTTTCAAGGGGGAATCAGAGTACCTTCTTATACATCAAGCAAAAGTGGTGTAATGGGCATAACCCGTGCGTTAGCTAATGAGTGGGCCAAACATGACATTAATGTAAATGCTATTGCTCCGGGGTATATGGAAACGAATAATACAACAGCTTTAAGAGCCGATGAAGACAGAAGTAAAAGTATCCTAGGAAGAATACCAGCTGACCGTTGGGGAACACCAGAAGACGTCTCAGCGCCAGCAGTATTTTTAGCTTCAGATGCAGCTTCTTATATTAATGGGTATACGATAGCGGTAGATGGTGGATGGTTAGCAAGATAATATTAAAATAAAATAAGTAAGTCATAATCAATTAAAATCCTATAGAGACAGATAAAAACTGTTCCTATAGGATTTTTT
>JARBTY010000181.1 GCA_029239935.1 Clostridia bacterium
GGGATTATGTTAGATGAAAGTCAGTTATTAGTATTTTATACAATAGAAGCACCGGCAGGAAAGGCTGATGAAATGATGCCAATGTTTAGTTTAAAAGGACTACTTGGGCAATATGCACCTGAGAGCGGTCAAGGGATTAGAAATGATACCAATACGGTACTGAAAGGTGTACAAAGCTTTGAAGCTCCGCACATTTTTGAAAAAAACCTAGAACTAAGTTATAGAATACATGAAGATAGTAAGATGGAAGAGGGCAAAATCACTTTTAAAATAGATAGAGAAGAGGCTATGGAAAACATCTTAAAAATGAGCATTAATCAAACCATGAAAGTTGGGAAGAATAAAATACGTTTCAAGTCTCTTTTAGCATCCCCTACAAAGACAGTCTTAAAGGGGAGTATCCAAAACATATGGGAGTTGACTCAAGATCAAATAGCCGGTGAAAGGCTAAGGCCAAAAGAAGTTCAATTAAAACTTATTGCCAATGATAAAGAAGTAGAAAAGCAAGGCGGTGGCATGAGAACAGATATGAATGGTATCACCTTTAATTGCGACTATGATGCATTGCCACAGGACTTAAAAAACCTGCGATTAGAAGATATAAGGGTTTTGGCAGATTATGATGTCAATCAAGTAATCACTTTAGATAAACATGCAGCACAAACAGTCCAGATTCAGGGACAGGACATCGTTATCAATAAAATATATCAATCGCGTGGTAATACTTTCGTTAATATTACAACCGATGAAGAGACGGTGCTGACAAGCGTATATCTGTTGGCTGATGAAAAAAGAATAGAGTTAAATCAAACCATTGAAGGTAGTTATGAAAAATTAAAAGATGGAAGAATTCTGTATACCCGAACGCTAGAATTTGATGGGTTAGGCGACCACTATAAACTTGATGTAAGAAGTATAAGTTATTTACAAGCTGTTGATGGGGTGATTGAGTTACCGGTAAAATAGAGTAAAAAGTCCTTTTAAATTAAAGGACTTTTTTTAATAACGGTATTTTGAATAAGATAAAGTGTGATATTAAAAAGCAGATTGGCAGACTGCTCATAAGCAAGACGAGAAATTTAATAAATGGTGGTAAGGTCCAATTCCTTAGGATATAGGACAGGTAAATAATAATAGGTGGATGAAAAACATATACAGCAAAGCCGTTATGAGATAAATATTGCAGACCTTTGATAGGCCTGTTTAATTTTTCTTTAAAAAGGGCGATGAGTCCTATAGACATAGAAACAGCTATAAAGGATTCCCAAAGAGAATAAATGAAGCTTGCCAGGTGCAGTCCGCCCATGGCACTGTCAAAGGCGTCTATACCCCTAGAGGCAGCTCCAGTTCCTATAAATAATCCAAATAATAGTAAAGGACCACCTATAAGAGCTGCTTTTAACCAGTTCATTCCCCAGGAAAAATGGATTTGCTTAAACCAATCTTGTTCATAGGCTTTGATACCTATCATAAAAAATAGGATATATTGGGTAAAAAAACACAGCTGCATGTTCAAAATATCTGTGCCTATAGGTTGGAAGATTCTGATTGCAAAAGTGATACTTCCCATAACACCTATAAAAAAACAAATAGATTTAAAAGAAGGGAGAGCTTTTTTGGAGTTTTTATCGGTGTCTTTAGAAAAATACTTTATAAGGCTGTAAATAATAGAAAAGATAAGAAGTGCAACGGCAAACCATAGAGGTCCGGAATCAGATAAAAAATTAAGCATAAGGAATCTTTGTAAATAGTTTTTTAAAAACATTGTACGATCAACTTGATAGTAATCACCTAAAATAATATAAACAATTACAGGATGAATAATCAGCATATAAAGCAATGCGGGAATACCTAAGCGAATAGCTCTGTCCTTTATAAATTTTCCAATCCCTCTCCTTTTATAGGAAGCGGGTATAAAGAAACCTGAGAGTAAAAACATAAATCCCATAAAATAAGCCTGTGTAAAACTTTGAAAAACACCAAATAAAATAATGGATAGAATACCCACAGATCCATCTTCATAATAATACCAGCTGCCAATGCCACTGTATGTGCATGCCAAATGAATCATAATCACAAGAATAATCACAAGTAGTCTGAGATAATCTATATATAGATACCTTTCTTTTGGAGTAGCCTCCATAAAAACCCTCCTTATTTTTGATTTCAATTATTTAAACTATAGCATAATTATAAAGTGAAGTAAATTCATTATCTGCTTGAAAAGTGCTTAATAAATGCCCTGTGTGCGGAAATAAACTTATGATTAAAGACTATAGAGGATTGGTAGTAGTAGATGTGAAGACAGCGAAGGAAATCATATAAAGATTGTTATCTGACTTTGGAGACAAAATAAAATAGACGGATTTTGCATATCTATAATATAAAGCCAGACAAATAGAGGAGCTAAAAAGTGATGCAGATATATGATATTCCAATCCGTTTAGGATTAGCGATTATACTAGGTTATGTAGTAGGACTTGAAAGAGAGACCCATCATAGACCAGCGGGTATCAAAACCCACATTATGGTGTGTATGGGCGCTGCAGTAGTATCGATGATACAGATTTATATGATACAGGATGCGGTTTCAATTGTTGGGCTGAATCCCAATATGTCAGAGGTTATTAAAACAGATGTAGGCCGTATGGGTGCACAGGTAATCAGCGGCATAGGATTTTTGGGTGCGGGGACAATCCTGCAAAAAAAAGATGCCGTCAAAGGGCTGACAACTGCAGCGACCTTATGGTTTGTGGCCTGTGTTGGGCTGGCAATAGGTATGGGGTATTATGCTATTTTTATTTTTAGCTTTATAGGAGCTATGTTAACACTGGTTGTGCTGCGTATGCTGCAAAAGATAGTTTCCAGACCCAACACGTTAGTGCTTGAAGTACTTTTCTCAGATAAGAAAAAAGGAATGGACAATATAGAAAGTATTTTTGAAAAACATGATATTTTTATCAGAAGTATCGAGTTTGGGGAAGAAGCAAGTGAAGAGTATACCCAAAGTAAAGCGAATTATAGCATCATATATACCATTGCAGTACCTCAAAAGATACAGCTGACAGGTATTTTAAAAGAACTGGCCAGAGAAGATACGGTCATCAAAGTCAGTGAAATGACAGAATAAGGAGGGGGTCTCAAATGAATGAGGCACCCTCCTTATTTATGTTTCTCTTAAATTAAATGATTATGATTTAACCTGATCCTTAATAGTTTCATAATAGGCTTTAGCAACATCTTCAAATTCTTCTTTGTCAATGTCAACTTTTGCATTGAGATCAACAACGATAACATCTGTAAAAGTAGCTGAAACCTTGTTTAGAACCTCAGCAGCTATAGGATTTGCTTCCAGCACTTCTCCTCTTATGACTGGTGTCAGATAATAAGGAGGCCAAGCAAACTTATCATCAATAAGGGTTACAAAATCTTCACCGCGAAGGTTACCTTCTGTTGAATAAACACCGATCATATCAGCATCACCACTCAGTGCGATTTGGAAAGAAAGGGCGTGGTCTACAATCTCAGAACTTTTGAATTTCACCTCGCCATAAGTTTTCATAGCAGCAGGAAGCGCGTCTTCTCTTTCCATGAACTCACCATCACTGGCAAAAGCCAATTCGCTGGCATGCGCCCAGGCCTCTGAAAGTGTTGTAATACCCCCTAATCTGTCAGAAGCAGCTTTGGTAATTGCAATGGCTTGTACGTCATTGACATTGGAGTGCTCTAACCATTCGATGTTAAATTTTTCTTTGTATTCTTTTTTTACAATGTTGTAAACTTCATCTGGATCAAAGATAGGATCTTGTCCAAGAATCGTTACAAGTCCAGTACCTGTATATTCAGGATACATATCAATCTCACCGCTCTCAAGAGAAGGGTGAACGACAGAGTTGCCGAGCTTAAGTTTGCGTTCTACGGTAAAGCCATTATCTTCTAATGCGAGGGCATATACCTCAGCCAATAGGTAAGACTCTGTAAAGGCTTTAGAGCCAACAACAATAGTAGGTTTGTCAGATTTAGAGCCCTGGCAGCCTCCAAGCGCTAAGGTGGATAGGAGCATTACGCCTGTAAGGGTAAGGGCTTTGAACTTCACTTTCATTTTCATATTTTTCATCCTTTCAATTTTTAATTAAAGAAATATACTAGTAAATCAAAAAGGCCGCACCACAATAAAAGAGGGGCACGACCTTGTGCTATAAAGTATATTCAGTTTAAATGTATTTTTATTCATTAAGTATAAGATATGAAGCGTCTAAAAATCATCTATTGTAAGTCTAAAATTTTGAGAGGATGATTTAAGCATATTAACTAGGGTATCAGAAGATATAAGAGCATAAGCTTTTTGGATATCAATACTTAGGTTTCTGTCTTCTTCTAAAAAAGGAATGATACTCCGTAGGTTATTATAAAGGACCTGCGTACCCTGACCAAGCCTTATATTCCCGCGTAAATCAACAGCTTGGGCAGCATGCATTGCTTCGATGCCAATGATATACCGGAGGTTATCTATAATTTTTTTCACCTTATCAAGGGCCAAAGGCGCATTGGTAGCATGATCTTCTATATTGCCGGCCAATGCGAAATAATCCATGGAAGACGGATTGGCAAGCATTCGGATCTCTGCATCAAGGGACATAAAAGTTTTTTGAATCGTTCCGTAGGCAATTACTTCGCCTTCCTTTGGTGTCAAAAACCTGGAGAGCTTTGTAAAGGCTGGGTCCACCAGCTTGATCATGCGGTTACATGCCGCTTTTGAAAGGTGGCTGAGGGCAATGGCAAGCATCTCTATACCTATCACCCAGGAGGTTGTTTCAAAGTTGGCACTGCCACAGAGTCTTTTTTCATCTAGAATCAGACAAGGATTATCATCTGTAGCATTCATCTGCAGATGAAGCTGAGCTTTGACGTAGTCAAGGGCATCTAGCACTGCACCGTTAATACTGGCGGCATCTCTATAACTTAGGGGATCTTGAAGCGCTCTTGCGCTATGGGGTTCAAATAAATAACTCCCTTCAAGAAGCTGACGGCAGCTTTCGGCGCAGGTCATTTGTCCCTTGAATTTTCTAAGTTCATTAACCTTTGGATCTAAAGGATCTACTACCCCATTTAAAGCTTCAAGTCCAAGGCAATAAACGGCATTTGAAAGCTGGATGATATTTTCAGTTTCTCTTACAAGTAAGGCGCCTAGAGCGGTACTATAGGCATTGGAGGAAATGATACTGAGGGCATCTTTAGGACCCAAAATGACGGGGGTAAGACCTGCAGATTTTAATGCGTCGCTTCCGGACATTTTTACACCTTTATACATAGCCTCTCCCTCACCAATCATCACGAGACCTATGTGAGAAAGGATTGTTATATCCGACATCCCTACAGAACCACGGCTAGGTACGATAGGGTGGAGGTCCTTATTGAGAAAAGTTTCGTAACAGGTAAGGATTTCAGGAGACATGCCAGAGGAGCAGCATAAAGCTGTATTTAACCGAATAAGCATCATCGCCCGGACTTCAGCCACGCTGCAAAGAGGGCCAATACCCAAGGCATGACTATTTAAAACATTTCGGTTATATCTCTCAAAGGAGTCTTCATTCACTTTTTGATCCTTGTTCCAGCCAACACCTGTATTGAGACCATAAATACTTTGTCCTTTTTTAGCAATCTTAAAGAGCAGTCGTCTGGAAGCCTTTACACGTGAAAAAGCTTTTTTATCTATTGCTATGCGGGTATGATGATGGGCAACTTGATAGACTGTTTCAAAGTCTAAAGTGTTACCGTTAAGCAGTATTTTTTTCATGAGCATTCCTCGTCCGTTGATAAAATATGTAGTGTAAGATAAACAATATAAAGGGTTAGTATTACGCCTCATTCATTATATGCGAAATGATAACCTCTGGTGTAACCGGATAAGAAGTTATAGAGGTATCCAAGGCAAAGTTGATGGCGTTAACGACAGCAGGAGCGGGAGCAACGGCTGCGAGTTCACCAACACTTTTGGCACCATAAGGCCCATAGGGCTCACCATGTTCAACAGTCAGCACCTGAACATGGGGCATAACAGGGGCATTCATCAGATGATATTTAGAAAAGTTAGTTGATTTCACATAGCCTTTGGCATCTATTTCAATTTCTTCAAACAGGGCCATGCCAAGGCTCATATGAGCGCCCCCCTGAATCTGCCCTTCTACCAAAGCTGGGTTAACAGACTGCCCAATATCATGGACAGCCAGACAGTCTAGGACCGTAACTTCGCCGGTATATTTATCAACTCGTACCTCTGCAAAACAAGCGGCAAAGGAAGCAGGGTTGGCTGGAGATTCGTATTCAACAAAAACTGAGAGTTTTTTAGAATACTTAAGTTCATAGAGTACAGCAATATCACCGTAGGTATAGTGTTGCATACTATTTTTAATAAAAAGGCAGCC
>JARBTY010000020.1 GCA_029239935.1 Clostridia bacterium
TTTATAGAAGCAGTCTTGGAGTAAATGCCCCGAAAAAGGAGTAGGGGTATTCGGGTGATTTCGTTATCAATCCTTAAGTGATGCCTCTTTGAGGTATAACTAGGGTGGTACCGCGATTAACCTCGTCCCTAATACTAGGGATAGAGGTTTTTTTATTTCTAGTTAAGGGGGCTATGGTCTATGGATTTAGTGAAGCTTGTCAATAAAAAAAATCCTTTAAGCAGTGATTTTATTCCTTTATTTCTGAAACAAGATCCTATTTCAAAAGTATGGTTATGCAATGAGGCACTACATGCTTTTAACGGCATGAATACAGCCCTCACAGCAGAGCATCTTGAGCCATTAGCGTTAATAAGCGGCTATAGGTCCTACGACTATCAGCAAAAACTTTATGATAGAAAAGTAGGCTTCTTTATATCCCGCGGGCTTAGTGAAGAATCGTCTAAACAAAAGGCTGGCAGCATTGTTGCGTTTCCTGGCTGCAGCGAACATCAATTAGGTCTTGCGGCTGATGTAACAACTTTTTCGATGAAACAGCTAGAAGATCCGCTCACCGAAGCATTTGCTTGTACACCGGAGGGGATTTGGCTTAGCCAAAATGCCCATCACTATGGTTTCGTACTGCGCTATCCTAAGGATAAAATGTCTATTACTGAAATAACCTATGAGCCTTGGCATTATAGGTATGTAGGCAAACAGCATGCACTTTCTATGTATGCGCTTCATATGTGTTTAGAAGAATATGTGCTGATTATTTAAAAGAATTATATTTACCAGGAGGAAAAAATGAAAAACTATAGTTTAAATGAATTGAGAGAAATGTACCTTGACTTTTTTGAAAAAAAGGGTCATCTTCGCCTAAAAAGTTTTCCTTTAGTGCCCCAAAATGACAATAGTCTTTTGCTGATTAATGCAGGTATGGCTCCTCTAAAACCTTATTTTACAGGTCAAGAAGAGCCTCCTAGAAAAAGGGTCACTACTTGTCAAAAATGTATTAGAACAGGGGATATTGAAAATGTAGGAAAAACAGCCAGACATGGTACATTCTTTGAAATGCTCGGAAACTTCTCTTTTGCAGATTATTTTAAAGAAGAAGCCATTGCTTGGGCGTGGGAATTTGTTACTGAAGTACTCGAACTGCCTAAAGATAGACTCTATATTTCGGTTTATGAACAAGATGAGGAAGCTGCTCAAATCTGGCATAACAACATGCACGTTCCAAAAGATCATATCTTTTATATGGGAAAAGCCGATAACTTTTGGGAGGTTGGAGTAGGTCCATGCGGTCCATGTTCTGAAATTTATTTTGACCGTGGTGAAGCCTATGGCTGTGGTGAAGAAGGATGTACAGTAGGCTGTGACTGTGACCGTTATATGGAGTTTTGGAATTTAGTATTTACTCAGTTTAATCAAAATGAAGATGGTTCTTATTCTCCACTTCCTAATCCTAATATCGATACAGGTATGGGACTTGAAAGACTGGCTGCTATGATGCAGGGTGTCAATTCGATATTTGATGTAGACACCATTAAAGCGATTCGTGATCATGTTTGCCAGCTTGCTGGGGCCGAGTACGGCGTTCAGGCTAAAAATGATATTTCAATAAGGGTCATAACAGATCATATCAGATCCGTTACTTTTATGGCTGCTGATGGGGTGCTCCCCTCTAATGAAGGCCGTGGATACGTGATGCGAAGATTGCTTCGCCGTGCGGTAAGACATGGTAAGCTCCTGGGTATAAACGGTTTATTCCTAGAAAAAATTGTTAAGACAGTGGTCGCTAATTCAAAACATGAGTATACAGAACTTGAAGATAAATATGATTATATTGTTAAACTCCTTACAGTAGAAGAAGAAAGATTTAATGAAACGATTGAAAAAGGTCTTCATATTGTTAAAGATTATATGAAAGCTCTTGAAGAAAGTACTGATAAAGTATTGGATGGCAAAGCTTGCTTTGAGCTTTATGACACCTATGGTTTTCCGATAGATCTTACCAAGGAAATTTTAGAAGAAAAAGGTATGTCTGCCGACGAAGAGGGCTTTAAAGCAGAAATGGAGAAACAACGCCAAAGAGCTAGAAATGCCAGAGCAGAAGGGGACTATATGGGAGGTAATACAGAAACTGTATTTCATCAAATCGATAAGAATTTCCATACAGAGTTTATCGGTTATACTGACCTCGCACTTGAAACAACTATAGATTATTTAGCAAATGAAACAACGCTTATAGATTCAGCTGCAACAGGAGAGGCAGTTTATATTATTGCAGCTCAAACACCTTTTTATGCTGAAAGTGGTGGGCAGGCTGGGGATACTGGTTATATTGTCACCTCTACTGGTAAAGTGGAAGTAGAAAATACCACTAAAGTTACCGGCGGTAAGATTGCCCATGCAGGACGGGTAACAGAAGGCAGCATCTCCAAGGGACAAGCTGCACATTTTGCAGTTAATACTGGTTTGCGTATGGACACAGCACGTAACCACAGTGCAACCCATTTGCTCCAGAAAGCTCTCAGAGAGGTAGTAGGCGCTCATATCGAACAAGCGGGCTCAAATGTTAATAAAGATAGACTGCGTTTTGACTACACTCATTTTGAAGCACTTAGTGAAGCACAGCTCCGCCAAGTTGAACGCTTAGTGAATGAAAAAATATTAGAAGCTTTAACCATCGAGATTAGAGAAACATCTATTGATGAGGCAAGAAAAATGGGTGCGATGGCACTGTTTGGCGAAAAGTACGGATCTCAGGTAAGAGTCGTAAATATGGGAGATTATTCTATTGAACTATGCGGAGGGACACATCTTAATAATACTGCAACCATCGGTACATTTAAGATATTATCAGAAACAGGGGTAGCAGCAGGGGTAAGACGTATTGAGGCGGTAACAGGCAGCGGTGCACTCAGCTATTATCAAGATCTGGAAAGTACGTTGGAAAGAGTTGCGGCTTCTATGAAAGCCAAAAAAGGTGAAGTGATAAGAAAAGTGGAAAATATTATCACAGACTATAAAGGACTTCAAAAAGAAAATGAAAAGCTGAAAGCACAAATATCTAAGGCAGAAGCTGGTAATATTTTAGATCAAGTTGAAAAACTAGGAGCTATAAGTGTATTAATTACCGAAATGAATGGCCTTGATATGAACGCTCTTAGAAATATGGGTGATACATTAAAGGATAAAATGCAAAATGGTGTAGTTGTTTTGGCCAGTGCAGCGGAAGAAAAGGTTAATCTTGTTGTGATGGCTTCAAAAGAAGCTGTTGACCAAGGAATCCATTGTGGTAATATTATTTCTCAGTCTGTTAAATGTGTAAATGGCGGCGGTGGCGGAAGACCTAATATGGCTCAGGCTGGCGGGAAAGATCCTTCTAAAATAAAAGAGGCTCTGGAAGTTGCTAGAAATGTGATTATTTCACAAATAAAATAAGTTTTTTAGAATTATTCATACTAAAATTTATTTTTAAAGCATTAAAAAACGACTGAAGTATTGACGTATAAAGTAATGTAAAGTATAATCTAAGGTAGTGCTTTAATCTTTTCTCCGTACAAATGCATAAAGCACGACACTGCACCGGGGGGAGGGAAATAAATGTCAGAGGTTACTGTTCGCGAAAATGAATCTTTAGATAGTGCTCTTCGTCGATTTAAAAGAAACTGTGCAAAAGCAGGTATCATGCAAGAGATACGCAAAAGAGAACATTATGAAAAACCTAGTGTTAAGCGTAAAAAGAAGTCAGAAGCAGCACGCAAAAAGAATAAACAATATTAATTGACTATTCTTTTATCATATTAGTACAAAGTACGTACTAATCCTGTGTTGGTACCAGTACGTGCCAATAACGTATTAGAGGATGATGCAGATGTCTTTAAAAGAAAATTTACTTTCTGATATGAAAGTAGCCATGAAAGAAAAGGATGTTCTTCGTAAAAATACCATCCAAATGGTTAGAGGTGCTATTCTCCAAAAAGAGAAAGATACTTTGAAAGAAGTTACTGAAGAACAAATTCTTGATATCATTATGCAAGAAATCAAGAAACGCAAAGATGCTCTCGTCGACTTTGAAAAAGGTGACCGCCAAGATCTGGCAGAAGCCGCGAATATCGAAATAACTGTTTTGACAGGCTACTTGCCTAAACAGTTATCAGATGATGAAATTTTTGCCATCGTTCGTGAAACCATCACGGAGGTTGGTGCTCAGTCTCTAAAAGATATGGGCAAAGTTATGGCAGCTACAACCCCTAAAGTAAAAGGTAAAGCTGACAACGGCAAGGTGAGCGGTATTGTTAAACAATGTTTAACTCAATAATAACAAGCTCTTGCTTAAAAATAAGGATGTCCTTTTGGACATCCTTTATTTTTTTTGTCCTGTATCCCAATCTTTCCCTTTGTTGCCTTTTTATTGTGTTTTTTATTATTATCTTTTTTTATTACTCTACCTTTTTAATGTTCTTTTTATTAATCTCATTTTTCCTTACTTCTTTATACCTTTTTTCGTTCATTAAAATATATCCTAAATAAACCACCACAGATAATACTATATTATCTGTGGTGCATCTTGCTTAAAATGTATTTTGTGATATAATTTTATATAAGGTTAACTTGAGTTAACCTTATATAAACAAATGGTTAACTCTATTAGAGTAAGTTAACTGAAAAGGAGAAAATAATGAGTGATGTAACTTTTGGTGTAAAAGTCACGGAAGACTTAAAAAATGAATTAAGCGAATTGATGAAAACCAGTGATCTAAGCGGCAAAGAATTTATGAATATGCTTTTAAGTACCTATAAAATAGAACAGCAAAAGCATGAAAACACATGGTTTGAAAGTGATATCAAAGAACTTCAGATTTTACTGCACCGTATCCAAAAAATATATTTAAATATCAGCGAAAAGTCTCAGATTGTTGTTTCAGAAAACAGGATGGAGTCTGAGGAAGCACAAAAAGCTCTTGGAGATGAAAATAAAAAATTAGAAGAGCAGTATACAGCACTGGCCGAACAATTAAAAAAAGAAAAAAGTTTAAATGAAGAAAATAAAAAACTGATAGCAGCACTTAAGCAAGAAAAAGAACAAATAAGCGAGGAAGCCAAAGAGAGTAAGGTGCAAGCTAAAAACTATTTGCTTTTACATAATAAGTTTGAAGAAGAAATCCTAGCACTTAATAGTCAAATAGAAAGATTCAGGAGAACTGAGATAGAAATCGAAGAACGCAACGCAGAAAATACAAAACTTAAAAATAGAAATGACGAACTTTCTTCAGAAGTATGGTTTTTAAAAAGGGAAATAGAAAAAGTAAATGAAGAAAAAAATCAACTTTTACTGACCCATGAGTTGGAATTGAAAAATCAGCTTCTGGAACAAAAACTCTTGTTTAATGAAACAATAAGTACTTTGAAAGAAGAAAACAGACAGCTTCAGCAAGAATTTCATGTAAAACTCGAAAAATTCTATGAGACATTAAAGCCTCAAGAAGAAAAGGAATAAAAACAATGTTGAACTTTGTGATTTTAAGTGGTATACTCTAATACTGAAAAAGGAGTGTATACAATGTCCAAAAATTATTTAACACCTCAAGAAATTACAGAGTACACTATCACAGGAGGATATCAAAAGGTCAACCGCCGGATGATGACAGTTTTTTTATTAGCTATTATGGCTGGCATCTATATTGCTCTTGGCGCATTCGCATCATCTGTAGCAGCACATGACGTCGCAAACAAAGGATTAGCTAAATTAATTACTGGGGCGGTTTTTCCCGTAGGGCTTATGTTTGTTGTTATAAATGGCGCGGACCTTTTTACAGGTAATTGTCTGATTGTTATGTCGGTTTTTGAGAGACAAACAACTATCAGTCAGTTTGTCAAAAACTTATCCATTGTTCTTATAGGTAATTTCATAGGAGCTGTAACGATTGCTTATTTAGTTGCTAACAGCAGCTTACTTTCAATGAGTGAAAATCATTTCGGTGCCTATGCTATAAAAACAGCAGTGTACAAAACCAGCTTATCTTTTAAAGAAACATTCTTTTTAGCAATATTATGCAATTTATTTGTATGCGCAGGCATATGGATGATTTATGCTGCTAAAGATATTCCAGGAAGGGTACTGGCAGGCTTCTTCTCGATTTTTGCTTTTGCCATCAGTGGGGCAGAGCATATTGTGGCTAATATGTATTATATACCACTAGCACTGTTTTCTAAAACCCATCTCGAGTACATAGAAGCAGCGCATGTATCTGTCAGCCATCTGACATGGAGTAGTTTTTTAATCAACAACGCTATCCCTGTCACACTTGGAAATATCGTCGGAGGTTTATTTATAGGTATGATGTATTATATTATCTTTAAAAAGTTGCCACAGGCATCTTAAAGAGGTGTTTTATTCGGGGGGTAAACTATATGACCATTCATCAAGCGATTATTTATTTTATAGCTGCTCTGGAAACCGAGCAGCTATCTTCACATTCTATCAAAGCTTATACTCAAGATCTCAATCAATTTGGGACTGTTATGACTAAAACAGCTCTTGATGAACTTGATTTCGAAGATTTTCATAGTTATTTTGTTCAAATAAGCCATTTGAAAATGACTTCTATTAAGCGCAAAAGAGTTGTTTTACATAGATTTCTAAAATTTTGTTATAAAAAGAAAATGTGCAGTGAAAAACTGTTTGAATACATTGATCCTATTAAATCCAAAAAAAATGTAATCCCAAAAGAAGTCTTAACTAAAGAAGAAATCAAAAAACTTTTTACTTATATCGATCAGCAGCAGCACGACTATCACTTGAAAATAGATGAAAGTTACTACGAATATCTTTATTATTGCTCTATACGAAACAAGTTGTTATTAAACGTGCTGCTTTATACAGGCTGCAGAGCACAAGAAGCGGTCTCTATAAAAAAACAAGATATTAACTTGCTGCAAAACACTATTACTCTGTTCACTAAAGGCCAAAAGTATAATCAGGTTCCTATACACGACGAATTATTAAAAGCACTGGCATCCTACAATGAAACGATTCGTGAACTCAGCGATTCTGTCATTTTAGAAATGCTCAGAAGTCCCTACCTATTTCCGAGTAAATGTAATATCAATAAGCCGTTATCTACCCGTACACTGCATGATCTAATGAAGCAATTGTCCAAACATCTCAATAAACATATTTATGCCCATTTATTTAGGCACACTTTTGCTTCGTATTGTATTGCAGCCAATATGGATATTTCAACTATATCTTCCCTTATTTCTCACAGTAATCCAGCGATTACCTTATCTATCTATACTCATGAAATAGATGCTCATAACAAACAGCAACAAATCAAAAAGTTAAGTTTTAGTTAAAGCTATGCATGAAAATCTTGAATTTGCTTATACTACTCATAACGTGTAGTAAAGGAGAAAGTGTTATGGACAAATTCGAAGAATTTAGAAGAAAATATGCAGATGGGTATCGTTGTATCTATAGGGAAAAGGATGCTGAAAAAGGTATGACTATGCATCTAAAAAACTTTAATACTGAAAAACTTCATACACTCAATACAAACAGTGATATGGAAATCGGACAAATTGAAGATTTCTTATCTGAACTAGAAAAAGTCAAGAAAAAATCAGGTCACGATTGCCACAATACTACTTTTTATGGCAATAGATCTTAATAAAGGCTATAACATTGATCTTTACTTTTATTCTCAATGTTATAGCCTTTTCATTATTTAAGCATCTTTTTAATCATCGAAAGCTTTTGGTCATAAGGCGGGTATCTTAAGGGAATCTCCAGATCTTTGCTGAAAAAAAGTGTTTTCTCATGGGAAAAGGTTTTAAAACTATGGGCGCCATGATAAGCGCCTAACCCACTTTGTCCTACACCACCAAAGGGCGCTTTAAGACTTGTCACATGCAAAATGGTATCATTGATACATCCGCCTCCAAACGAGAGGTGTTTTAATAAATAGTTCACTCTGAGCTTCTGATGCCCAAAAATATAACAAGCCAGTGGCTTAGGGTATCTCTGAATAAATTGAACGACACTATTTATCTTTTTAAAAGGAATGATTGGCAAAATGGGCCCAAATATTTCCTCTTTCATACACAAATCCGAAGGATGGGCAGGATAAAGCACAGTTGGTTCAATATATAACTCATCTGTATTAAAGTGTCCGCCAAAATATATTTTTTCTTCATCTATGAGCTGCAAAAGTCTCACATAATGCGCTTCATTAACAATGCGAGCAAGGTTTTTTTTATCTTTGAAAAATATTTTAATAGCAAAACCTATATGTCTTAATAGTTCATCGGCAATATCCTGGTGAACCAGAACATAATCCGGCGCTATACAGGTTTGTCCGGCATTTAAAAACTTGCCCCACACAATTCTTTTTGCGGCCAATGGTAAATCTGCATCATAATCTACAATAACCGGGCTCTTGCCGCCTAATTCGAGAGTTACGGGTATAAGCTGTTCAGCTGCTTTTTTCATAACCTTTTTCGCATTATGAGGTCCGCCGGTAAAAAATATATAGTCAAGGGGCTGCTCCAATAAAAGTGAGCTGACAGCCGCATCCCCTTCTATAACATTCACATAATAAGTGGGAAAGATGTTTGCAACCATTTGTTTAATAAGTCTTGAGGTATGAGGCGTATACTCAGACGGTTTAACAAGGACACAATTACCCGCTGCAACGGCGCCTATTAAAGGCACTAACGAAAGCTGAAAGGGATAATTGAAGGGAGAAAATATCAGGCATACACCATAAGGCTCAGAAATGACTTTAACAGAACCACCTATTACTGGGAATATCCCACCATACTTCTTAGGCTGACTCCATTTTTTGAGATGTTTTATTGTGTCATTAAGCTCATTTAAAGTGGTATAGATTTCAGCTGAATAGGTTTCAAATACAGGTTTCTTAAAATCTTGGTAAAGTGCTTTGGCAATAGCTTCTTGATTGGAAATAATACTTTTTCTTAGTTTTTTTAGATAATGTATTCTTAGATCAACATCATATGTTTTGCGTGTATAAAAATAAGAATGCATATCTTGAACACATTCAGAAATATTTATCATAGGTTCACCTCGTTTATTATAGTGTCATACTATCTTTTTATATTATAACTCTATTTTCCAATAAATAAACTTATTTATTTGTCATGATTTACTTCAAGAAATACTTTGCAGATTTGCAAATGTTTACTTATCATATTACTGTTTTATTAGGGGGATACTAAATTTATAAATAAACTATTTAGGGGGAAAAATAATGTACAAAAAAGCGATTTGTGTGCTATTCATCACAACTTTATTGTTTAATCTCAATTTATCTGCCAAATCGAAAACAAGTAAAGATACACCAGGAACAGCCATATTTGTTATGGCTGAAGACACTCACATTCAGGTAGACACTAAAAATATAGTTTGCCAGCTGGAAGAGATTAATCTTAATATCAAAGTGCCACAGCTCAAAGGGCTAGCCGATAAAAAATTCCAGAGCCATCTCAATAAGTCTTTTTTAGAAGAAGCTCAAAAAGCAAAAAAGAATGCACTTTATACAGCTAAAGCCTATAATAAAGATATGATCAAAGATCACCTCACACCTATTAAATTTGAATACATTTCTACTTTTTCTGTCATAGAAGCACCAAAACCATACTTAGTACTAAGCTTTTTGGAATATCAATACAGCGGTGGTGCCCATGGTATTAGTTATCAAAAATATGTTAATTTAAGAACCACAGATAACAAAATACTTCAATTAAAAGATTTATTTAAAGAAGGGACTGATTATAAAACCCTCATTAATCATGAAATTAAAGATCAAATTAAACTAAGAGAAAGCAAAGGGGAATACTTTTTCCCCGGTTCACAGGGGTTTGCTAGTATAAAAGACGATCAAGCTTATTATATCAATAGTTTAGGGAATTTGGTAATAGTCTTTAATATTTATGAAATAGCGCCTTATGCGGCTGGTATCATTGAATTTTCCATACCTAAAGAAAAACTAGCAGATACTCTTTATTAATATGTTTCCATTTATACCGATCATTTTATATTTATGCAATTTCAATTTGTAACTTATTTTGATTTGGTGTAAAATATAAACAAATAACTTTTTAATTAAGGAGAGAAAAATGCCACAGATTAAACCTACTTATACCTTCTTTGCTTCTAAGAAGTTAGTTTTATTTAGTCTAATGCTTATTTTACTTGTTATGAGCTTCATAAGTTTGTATTCACTAAAAAACTATGAAAATCCCCCTCTAGTCGGCAAATGGACCTCTCTTGAAACTGGGGAAGAGATTTCTTTTACAGACAATGGTCTTGTCAAATTTAAAAGTACTGCTAAAACCGGCACGTATACCCTTATTTCTGCATCTAAGATGGAGTATACGATAGATAATAAGACATTTGTTATGTATTATTATCTGGAGGGAAGGAACCTTTCATGGGGAGTAGACAACGAGTCACTAGAACAATTTGTTAAGCCTTCTTTTTTAAATTTATAAGCCCTTTAGGCTTATTTTTTATTTTACATATTAGGAAAGTTGAGGGGATTTTTTGTGAACACTATGGAATTAGAAAAAGCATACGAACAAGCGTATAAAAGCGGAAAATCAGCTTGGAACCAAATGGTCGCCAAAGGAGAGTCTGGCTATTTAACGGCATTAGATGGCATTATTCAAACAGGGGATATTGCTTCTGAATTTTCATTGGGGCAAGTAGAAATTCCTATTCATAAAATTATTGGAACCTATACCCATTCAAGAAGCATTTCTTTTGCACACAACTTTATGCCGCTTATGTCTTTAAAAACAGAATTCGCTTCTAAATGGACCACTTTATACAATTACCATATAGAAGTCGGTATTGCTGATCCGATTAAAGTTTACGAATATTTAAATCATTTTTTTGTTATAGAAGGTAATAAAAGAGTAAGTGTTTTAAAATTTGTTAAAGGAACCAGTATCACCGGACACGTTATCAGGCTTCTTCCCAAACGTGACAAAGAAGACAAAACAAATAATATTTATTATGAATTTATAAATTTTTATAAACACACTTTAATCAATACGATATGGTTTAGTGAAGAAGGCCGTTTTAATGAACTGCTTGAATATGTTAATAAATATAAAGCCAACACTGAAGAAGAGGATTTTCAGAAAAGATTCTTATCAGATTTATATAGACCCTTTAGACATATTTATTTAGAATGTGGGGGCGACCACTTAGAGATTACAACAGGAGATGCTTTTCTCACCTTTTTAAAAATATACGGTATGCCCACTGAGATTACTGCAGATACCGATAGAAACAATATCAAAAATATGATTGATGAACTCAAATCTATTAAGCAAGAAACCATCAATGTAAAAACCGATGAAATACAAAGTCCTAAGAAAAAAAATATGTTTACATCTCTTACAGACCTAGTCTCTTCGAAAAAAGCTTTGAAAGTGGCATTTGTTTACGCTAAGACAACTGAAAGTTCAGGTTGGGCGTATGCCCATGAACTTGGAAGACTTCATATTGATAATATCTTTAAAACACAAATCACAACTAGCAAAATTGAAAATATACCTGAAAGTGAAAAAGCCTATGATACTTTTAAGGAACTTGCTCAAACTGGCTTTGATCTCATCTTCACGACAAGTCCTACCTTTGTAGCACCTGCGTTAAAAGCAGCTATGGAATACCCCAGTGTAAAATTCTTTAATTGTGCCGGTACCCATTCCTATAAATCTCTCACCCTATATTTTGGTCGTATTCATGAGCCAAGGTATTTACTTGGGATGATTGCAGGGGCAATGACACAAACAAATATTTTAGGTTATGTCGCACCATACCCTATTTCCGAAGTTGTAAGCAGTATCAATGCTTTTACCTTAGGCGCCCGAGCTGTTAATCCATATGTAAAGGTAAAAGCCATGTGGACCTACAGATGGGATAATCCGCAAGGGGGTAAAGATGTTGCTAAAAAATTGCAAGCTGAAGGCGCTGACATTATTTCAAATGAAGACTTGCCTGTTCCAGGAGATATTTCAAAAGAATATGGCGTCTATAAAATGCAGGATACATCCAGTGAAAAAATTCACTATGCTATGGCGCTTTGGAATTGGGGAGTATTTTATGAAAAAGTTATCCAAAATATATTAAGCGGGACATGGAAGGCTGTCTATGAAGACACTAGTAAATCTCAGCTTCCTATGAACTTTTGGTTGGGCATGAATACAGGTATCGTAGATCTTCTATATTCTAATAGACATATCAACACATCTATGAAGTATTTAATAGATGGGGTCAAAAAATCCATTATCAGAAATGAATTTAATATTTTTGAAGGGCCTATTTACGATCAGAACGGGCATCTCAAAGTCATGCCAAATAAAGTCTTGGACTATGAAGATATCATCCATATGGATTGGTTAGTAGATGGGGTAGAGGGAACGCTTCCAAATATCAAAGAATTAAAACCCACAGATCCTTTTTCGTATATGAAAGGCATTATAGGTAAATAGGGAGTTAGTCAGTTAAACTGACTAACTCCCTTATTGTAATCTAAAACATAATAATTATAGCCATTAATAATGGTTATATCGTTATAGGATAATAACCTCTGGGCACTGGAAGAATACGTAAGATGATTATGCCCATATAGATGATATTTAGGCAATGCCGCATTGTAGATTTCATAGAAAGCTTTAAACCCTCTGTGGCATACGCCATTTTTGTCATCCCCCAAATCAAATGTAGGTGAATGGGTGACAAACAAATCAATATTATTTTTTGAGGTCTTAATGAGTTTTTTGACACGTTTTTGCATACGCTCTTCTGTATACTGATGCAATCCGCCTGTATACTCCATTGATCCACCAAGTCCGGCTATTCTAATCCCTTTAAAAGTAATTACCTTATCTTCGAGGCAATCACATCCCTCCGGTGGGTTTGTTTCATATCTTTTATCATGATTACCATGAACATAAAAAACAGGCACGCCTAACATTGTAACCAAAAATGATAGATAGGTCGCTTTTAAATCACCACAAGAAATCACACATTCAATGTCGCTAAACTTAGATTTATCAAAAAAATCCCAAAGATAATTGCTCTCAATGTCAGCTACTATTAGTATCTTCATATATACTCCATCCTTTGTATACGCTATAAAAATAATTATACTATAAATTATTTTTTTTTGATATCTTAAAACGTACAAAAATTTAACGCATGTTCATCTTATTTAGGACATATATATGTTGTAGACAAGTTGGAGGGATGTATATATGAATAGGACGAAGCAAAAAATATTTAAAGTATCTCTTTTTAGCGTAATAATACTTATTACATTATGGTTTGTAAAAGATTTTAATTTGTCCTGGGTTGAGGTTAAAAATAATCATGCAGAAATCACCATTAATTTTCTGTTTCCTATGAATAAAGACAAGTTGTCAGAGTGCATACAGTTAACAAACGACCTGCCTTATGCAACTGACTTTGACTACTCACTTCATTGGTTAACTGATAGCGTCGTATCAATCCGTCTCAAAGAACAAAGTACTATAAAAGGTCAAAGAATTCACTTTTTGGTTAAAAAAGCCCCTAGTCAGTATCCTTTTATCTCTAAAAATGCCAATATAAGTGTACAGTTTAAAAGTGATGTAGAGCTCTTAAAACCTGAGAAGCAGTTACTGATTGCCACCAATCAACCTTTTGCTATTCAATTCAATACGCCTATGGATAAAAATAAAATCAATAAATTCTTAGAATGCGATGCCGCTTTTTACATAGAACCTCAAAAAATAACTAACGATGCTGGAAAAGAAATAGAAGATCCCTGTTCCTTTAAGTTTACGCCCAAAACACCTCTTAACAACGGTCAGAAATATATTTTGTCTTTTAGAAAAGGCATGCCCTCGAGATCAGGTGTACTACTTAAAGAAGATATTTCTGTCATTTTGACAACAGATATTAAACCTATAGTGGTATCGACCTACCCCGCGCCCAACAGCAAGTGGATCGGTCTCTACCCCAAACTAATAGCGGAAACAGACTCTGAGACTGCTGGCGGAAGTGTCCGAATAGGGGATAAGACCGTTGCAGGAACGTACCTTGATCCCTATCATATGGAATTTTTGCTGCCAGAAGTACTGGAACCAGATACTCATTATGAAGCTATCTTTGAAGTTTACACGGCTAGTGGAGAACAAAGCGAACCACAAATAACGTCTTTTACCACTGTAAGATTAGATGAAAATAAATTATGGATGGAAGTTCTAGTCAAAAAAGAACCCAAGCTAAATATTTATAAAGGAAAAAAAATTATAAAAACCTTAAACTGTTCCATCGGAGACACAACTTACTTGCCACCACTCGGAACTTATTATACGCAGGATAAAGGGGAAGTATTGGTAGATGCCCGCAATAGAGAAGGCGCTAACTTCTGGATAAAAGTAAGTGATACCTGTTTTTTACAAGGCGTCATAAGAGATGCTTATTGGAATATCAAACCTGAATTTTTAAAACAATTTGGCAGTCAAATCAAACATCCTAATATTATTCTGAAAGATGAGGATATAAGATGGTTATATCAGAATATTTCTTCAGATACAATGGTTATCATTCATCGCTAAAACACTCTTAAAAGGGTATTTTTAGATACCAATTGAGACATAAATACTGTATAATATGTATTATGATACACTACTTATATACATTATTATAGGATCAGGAGGATTGACATGCAGAAATTAACTCTTCCATTGTTTGAGTGCTTACCTGGGATGATTGTAGCGAAATCCATCAGAAATGCTGAGAATGGTGCCATTTATATCTCAGCTGAACAGGCGCTTACAGCAGAAAATATAGAAAACCTAAGAAAACTTAATTGTCTAGAGGTTGTTATTTATGTTAATTCTTGGGATACAGTATGGAAAATCCCAGAAGAAACTTTGGCATCTTATTCAGACTGTACGGATACCGTAAAACCTTTGCTACAGCAGGTTGCTTCTGGACACCCCATTGATTTAGAAGCTTTTAAGTCGATTAAAGATGATATTCTAAGTAACTTTAAAGATAATTTTAAAGTTATTGGCTGCATTAATCTTTTTAAATTTGCAGATAAATATACGTATACTCATAGTATTAATGTTGCTTTATTAAGTATGCTGATTGGCAAATGGATGAAATATGGCAGCAATATGGTGGAATCCCTTTTACTTGCCGGACTGCTTCATGATATAGGTAAGATGAAAATAAACCCCGATATTTTAAATAAGCCTTACAAATTAACAGATGATGAGTTTGAAGAGATCAAAAGACACCCCCGATACTCCTATGAACTATTACAATATCGCCACGATATCAGCATGGACGTTAAGGTTGGTATATTGATGCACCATGAGCGAATAGACGGTTCTGGATACCCCTATAATGTCTACAATGAAAATATTAATGATATCGGCAAGATTTTAGCTGTTGCAGATGTTTATGATGCCATGATGTCAGAAAGACCTTATAAAAAGAAGCATTCTCCTTTTGAAGTCATGCAGTTGATGCAAGAAGGCGCTTTTGGCAAGCTTGATACCAAAATATTGTTAACTTTTTTAACAAATGTTGCAAACTATTATGTGGGCGTATATGTTTTATTAAATACAGGGGATGTAGGACAAGTTGTTGCCATTAACCCTACCTGCGTATATCGGCCGATTGTCAAGGTCAAAGACAAGTATATTGACTTGTTCTCTGATAAAACAATTGATATTATAGAGGTTACATAATTTGTAAAAATAAACTCATTATAATGAATACATAATTAATACGTATAAAATATTTAAAAAAGACAATACTATACTCGATAACATTTAATTTTTGAAGAAGGAGTATAGTCTATTATGAAAAAGGTTCTAATATTACTAACAATCATGCTGATGAGCTTTGCATTTGCTGGATGTACTGATACTACCACACCTGATCCAGGTGAAACAGTTGTCCCAGGTGATACCATCGCTCCGGATACAACCGTATCACCTGATACCACTATGTCACCGGATACTACAGTAACACCTGATTCCACTATTTCACCAGATGCAACTGGCACAACTAATGGTACTGGTACAACTGATGGCACTGGTACAACTAATGGCGCAGGCACAGGCGCAGCAACGACCGCTCCATAAAGCCGTACACTTTTAATTTAACCAAAATAAAAAGCAAGAATATATTCTTGCTTTTTATTTTTTGACTAAATAAATCGTTATTTTGATACGACATTGATTACTATGGGTATAGCGTTCAATATCCATTGACGTTTTAATACCTTGTTCCTCCCAAGCTGAAGTATTCTTATAGTTTTTAAATTTATCTTTATGAATAGCTTCTTTAAGGTGATTAAATTGAATATTTAATTTATCAAGTGGATAATTTTTGTTTTGTGTCACTAAATAGATAATTTGTTTAAGCTGGGGGATGTCTTTATAACTAAATTCAAATCCATTTTTGTAAAAAATAAATTGAGTTTTATAAACATTATTGTTTTTATTAATAAACGAGTGATAATAAATGCTTTCATCTGTATTAAGTTTGTAATAGGGCAGTTTACAGCTCATTTTATCAGATGGCTTAACTGACTCCTGAGTCTGTATACCTCCGAGTTCATGATAAATATTTTTCAAAGAAGACAACGTTGTTTGATTAGCATTTTCCTTCCCTTCAGTGGCGTCCTCCATAAAGTGCAAACTGATATCCAGTTTACCTCCTTGAAGAGGAAAAACAAATACATTCATTTTCCATTCCCCTATATTTTCACTGTAAGAATAATGCTCCGTAACATTTTTAAGATTTTCTTTAATAGTTTTTAAAAAATCTTCATTTTTTTCTAAATGATGATCCATAAACCATCTTAGACCCAGTATTTTATTAAGGTTAAGTTTTTCAAAAGTTGTATCTACCAATTCTATTGTAAAATCGTTTATTACCCCTTCCTCATTGGCTTTAACTTTATAAGTTGCCTTGCTTTTATAATCATATCCCTCATACAGCGTATTATTTTTTGTGTTTGGCGTCATAATAATATCATTTTCAGCTAAATATGAAACAAATTGGCTGATGTCATTTTCGGTGCCAAAACTCATATTAAAATAAAAAGATGTCAAACATATGAGTCCAAATATTATTTTGATGCGTTTTCTATTTTTTTTATCCTTCATTTTAACTCCCCCTCAATATCGACTTATAATTAGTATGCCAGTATTCATTTATTAAAAGTAAGTGAATAACTGGCATCTTTAATAAAGCCTTAATTCATCAGGTTTTTTTAAGCCTATAATATTTGTCAATTCATCTGGTATAACATTTTTATACAAGCTTATAAAATCATGTTATAATGAAATCAACTGACAAAAGAAAGGATTGGACTATTGAATATCTTATTACTTGCACTTAATGCAAAATACATTCATTCTTCTTTAGCCTTACGTTCTATTAAAGCCTATTGCAAAGAATACACAGCTTCTATTAAGCTGCTCGAAACAACCATCAATAATAATGAAAATGAAATTATAAAAGAGATTTATAAAGTTTCACCAGATGTTTTAGGTATTTCATGTTATATTTGGAATATGTCGTTTATAAAACTGCTGATTCCAACACTCAAAAAAATATTACCGCAAATGACCATTATATTAGGAGGGCCCGAAGTATCTTACCAGTCAGAAGAACTTCTTACCGCATTAGACGTAGATTTCATCATGGAAGGGGAGGGTGAAGAAACTTGGCAAGAGTATTTAGACTATCGATTTAAAGATCTTTATTCCCTCTCAGAAATCGAAGGTCTCATTTATAAACAAGGAACTGTTATTAAAAAAAACAAGGCTAGAACGCCGCTCGATCTTGAACATCTGCCATTTGTTTATAATAACTTGACAGGTCTTGAACATAAGATTATCTATTATGAAGCCTCAAGAGGCTGTCCGTTTAATTGTCAATACTGTCTTTCTTCTATCCAAAGCGGTGTTCGATTTGTGCCAGTAGATAGAGTCAAAGAACATCTGCACTATTTTTGTGATAACCGTGTTAAACAAGTTAAGTTTGTAGACAGAACCTTTAATGCTAATAAAAAATATGCGTTAGCCCTATGGCACTATATCATAGCCCATGATAATGGCTATACTAATTTTCATTTTGAAATAGCCGCCGAACTTATAGACGAAGAAATGATAGAGGTTTTAAGTGGTGCAAGAAAAGGGCTTATCCAATTCGAGATAGGTGTGCAGTCCACTAATCCTAAAGTATTAGACACTATAAAACGCAAGATGCCGTTCGAGGAAATAAGCAAAATTGTACTTCAGATTAAAGCACTGGATAATATCCACCAACATTTAGATCTTATAGCTGGCTTACCCTTTGAGGACTATACTTCTTTTAAAAATTCTTTTAATGATGTTATTGCACTGAGACCAGAACAATTTCAATTAGGTTTTCTGAAGGTTTTGAAGGGTTCAGGACTTAGAAAAAATGCGGCAGCTTATGGATTAGTTTATAAACAAGAACCTCCCTATGAAATTTTATATACCAATGCATTAAGTTATGATGAAATCCTTAGACTTCATAGTATAGAGGAAATGCTTGAAAGGTATTATAACAGTGAACGATTCAAAACTTCTCTGGAGTATTTATTTAATTGTTTTGAATCTCCTTTTAGTTTTTTTGAAGCATTAGCCATTTATTGGGAACAAAAGGGTTATGATCTTATCCAGCACAATAAAATGTCGTATGTCCTAAGGCTGTGTGAGTTCTGCCTTACTAAACCGCAAATTAATTCTGAGCTTATTAAGGAGTTTTTACGTTTTGATTATTTAAAACATGAGCATCTCAAAGAGATTCCCTCAGAACTTCAAACTCTTGACAATAGCAGCTATAAAGAAGCGGACAATAGCTTATTAAAAAATGATGACTTTATCGGTGCGCTCACTCCACATCTTATAGCCCTTTCCTCCAGACAGCGGCATAAGATTACCCATATCGAACATTTTAAATATCCTATATATAAGGCTTACACAACCGGCATCTATCAAGAGGCGGCGGTTCTTAAGGAGCCCTGCAGTATATTATTTGATTATTCTTCACAAAATACAAAGTGCATTTTATTGAGTTAGGAGGTGCATCTTATGAAACAAACTACGCAGATTGCTGCTATATTAAAGACACTGGATGACTATTACCCTCAAAATGTCGTATGTTACCTAGATCACGAAACACCTTTTCAATTGCTGGTTGCAACGATATTAAGCGCACAGTGTACAGATGACCGTGTAAATCTTGTAACACCTGACTTGTTTAAAAAGTACCCAACCGTAGAAGCATTTGCTGAAGCTTCTTTAGAAGAAGTTGAACAAGCCGTCAAAAGCACAGGGTTTTATAAAAACAAAGCCAAAAATATCATTGCCTGCTCCAAGAGGTTAGTAGAGGTGTTTAACAGTGAAGTTCCTTCAGAAATTGATCAGCTGACTAGTTTAGCCGGTGTCGGGAGAAAAACAGCTAATGTTATACGTGGGAATATCTATCATATCCCAAGTGTCGTAGTAGATACCCATGTTAAACGTATTAGTATCCGTTTGGGTCTAACCCTTCATGATGATCCTGTTCAAATCGAAATGGATTTGATGGCTGTACTGCCTTCTGAACATTGGATACGTTATAATACGCAAATCATTGCCCATGGCAGAGCTATTTGTATAGCCAGAGGACCTAAATGCAATCAGTGCATGTTTTTAAATGTCTGTCCCTTTGGCCTGCGAAGGCTCCTAGGGGAGCTGCCGATCGAAGCCCATGCGGCTTTAGAAAAAGGTCATATGTATTAAAAAAAGAACCTAGATTACTTTTCTAGGTTCTTTTTGCCAAAACTGAATTTTTTATTCTTTGATTGTTTTTTAATATTTTTTCTTTCCATATAGTCTTTAATAATATCACAATAATACGTATACGCATTGAGCCCAAATACTTCAGCAGAAAGGGGCTTAACCGAATGCACAGCATTGGTACCTAGAACTGTCTGATAATCGGGTTTGAGGATAAGTTCTTCTAGAATACCAGCAAGTTCCTCGGTTGTGTGAAATAAGCGTCCGTTATAATCATCCCGTATAAGTCCAGCGATGCTCTCATCATCTTTGGCTACCACTGGAAGAGAGGCAGCCATAGCCTCTGCAAAGGTCAGTCCCTGAGTTTCAGTAACAGAAGCACTTACAAAAATATCTCCTAATTGATACATCTTACCGATGGTACTCCAAGGCTGCATGCCTGTAAAAAAAATCGCATCTCTTACATGAAGGGTATTTGCTAATTCTTCAAGTTCAAGTCTTGACGGACCATCCCCGACGATCACTAATTTAGCATTGGGAACTTTGGGCACAAGCAGTGCCATTGCACGAATAACAACATCTATACTTTTTTCTTTGGCCACACGGCCTACAAATAAAATAATGGGATCCTCCTGAGGAATACTAAAGACTGTTTTGAGCGTATTAATTTCTTCAGAAGAATAGTTGCTTTTCTCCAGCGGTGAAAAATCTATTCCTGTTGGAATAACGCGTATTTGTGTTTTTACACCATAACTTTTTAATAATCTTTCAGTCTTTTTAGTAGGGGCAACAACACCGTCCACACCATTACAAAAAGATTTGCTGTATTTTCTGGCTATGGCAGGGGAAAACTCAATCCCTTTAGAAATATAATGCATATATTCCTCATACATTGTATGATAGGTATGTACAATAGGAATAGATAATCTTTTAGAAACCAGTTTAGCAAAGATTCCTAATGAGAATTCAGTTTGTGACAAAATGATATCTAATTTAAGCCGCTTAATTTTATAAATAAGCTTATTGGAAAATAAAATACCTACGCGATGATCCTTTAAAAAAATAAAAGGTAAGCTTCCTATTCTATAAACATAATTGGAACTTTCTTGAGCCTCTGGATGACTTATGGTGAAAACATAGACATTATGCCCCTGTTTTCTAAGTTCTTTTTCTAATGTAAGAATGGAACTTACAACTCCGTTAACCTGTGGAGAATACGTATCCGTAAAAATACCTATATTCATAATCTACCATCTCTCTTTCATTAACTCGTAACTTGATTTGCACTTTCAATGTTGCAAAGTATTTTAGTCAAATAATGAGATCCTTGCATATTTTGCTCAGCACTGTTTTTAAGATCTTTTAATGCAGTTTTTGTGCCAAGCTTAAGGTATATATCTGACAGAAGGATATAACACTTTGACAAGTCACATCCATAAACAAGTGCTTCTTCTAAAACATGTTTAGCTTCTGATATAAAACCTTTTTCATATAATATACTACCATATTTTACTAAGATGTCCATAAGTGCTAAATAATTTCTTTCGAACTGAATAAGATTTTCAAACTGTGCCATACCATAAGTTCTTTTGAGATCTAAATTCGTATGATTTTTTAAATTAGCTAATTTAAGCTTGGCACAAGTCATAACTTGACTGTGCAGTTGTTTGCACTCCAAATCATTAACAAATGGCAGTGTTTCACAAGCCGTTTTCAAAAAGAGTGATGCTGGAATCTCTTTTTTTCTGGCAAATGAGGCATTAAATTCTTCTCTTAAATAGGCGTCAAATTTCTTCTTTTCTTTTTTAACATCCCTTTCCAGCTTCATCTTAAAGGTTAAAAACAAAGTTGTTACGCCTAATGCAGAAAAAAGAATAGGAACAATCGCATTTAATTCAAACATATTTAACACCCTTTCTTACGCTTATCATTTCAATTATAATATAAATTGATTTTAATTAAAAGGTCAACTTATGTTATAATAAAGATTACAAATTTCAAATAAGAAAGGGAAGACCAAATGCCCTTAGTTTTAAACCAGAGTCAAAAACACGCAGTGACATGCCCCCTAAGACCTACTATTGTAATAGCAGGACCTGGTTCTGGCAAAACCCATGTCATTATCAATAGAATCAATTATATGCTGCAGCATCTTAACTGTGATCCACAACACATTTTAGTTGTTACTTTCAGTAAACTGGCAGCAAATGAAATGAAAGAGCGTTTTATCAAACAGTATCACGAACCACGGATACACTTTGGTACACTGCACAGCATCTTCTATAAAATTCTTAAAAGCTCGGATCCTCAAAAATATCATTCATCCAATCTATTACTAGAAAGCGAAAAAAAAGCGATTATACAAAATCTTTTTTTAAAACTTGACAGTGATGAATATGAAGATTTTGTTGAAGAGTTTTTAAAACATCTGGCATTGATGCAAAACCAGCTGATTAATCCCAAATATTATTATCCTGATGGACTTTCTAAAGAAATTTTTTTAAAACTCTTTCAGGAGTATGAATATTATAAAGAAGTTCATCATAAATTTGATTTTGATGATATGTTAGTTGATTGTTATTACTTGCTTTTAAATGATCAGACACTTTTAAATGCAGTTAGAAATTATTACCGTTATTTATTGGTAGATGAATTTCAAGATATCAATCTGGTACAGTTTGAGATTATCAAACTTTTGACAAAAGAGCATGAGAATCTCTTTGTTGTAGGTGATGATGATCAAAGCATCTACAAATTCAGGGGGGCCAAGCCAGAGTTTCTTCTAGATTTTAAAAACCATTTTTCAAATACCCAGCAGATCTTTCTGGATGTTAACTATCGTTCTACAAAAAATATATTAAATTATAGTCTCGCACTTATTACGCATAATAAAAACCGCTATGTTAAGGCTCTGACTACTCCCAATGAGACGGGCAGTATACCCAAAGTCACCTATTGCAAAGATTCAAAAGAACAATCGGAGATGATTTTACAGAAGATTATTGCTCTAAAAAACCAAGGAGAAAAGCTGCGTGACTTCGCTGTTATCTATCGTACCAATCTTCAAGCACGGCCGATAGTAGAAATACTGCTCACTGCCAATCTTTCTTTTTGCCTAAGAGATGGCATGATAACCCTATACGATCAGTGGGTCACGCAGGATATGCTGGCGTATCTGCATTTAGCCTTAGATATGACAAACAGTGAACTTGCCCTAAAAATAATCAATAAGCCTAAACGCTATATAAGTAAAGCTATTGCGGAAAGAGCTTGTCGTTTACAAGGATCTTTTTTTGAAAATTTATTGACCTTTGAAGACGTTACGGAATGGCAAAAAAATTATATTCAGCAGCTCCTCTTTGATTTACAAATTTTAAAAGAAAAATCGCTTCAAGAGGCCATTCTTTATATCAGAAAAAACATAGGATATGAGCAATATATTCTTGACTATACCAGCTATAGAAAAATACCACCTACTACACTATTTGAAGTATTAGATGAATTGCAGGAATCTGCAATGGGATTTAAAACGCACACCGAATGGGAACACTTTCTTATGGACATCTCTAAAAAAATCAAAGAGCAGACCTCACACCAGTCTTCGCAGCAAGACAGTATTACTTTAACAACGATGCATGGTGCAAAAGGCCTAGAGTTTAAAGAGGTCTTTATTATTGATGTTGTAGAAGGGAGTATTCCCCATCATAAGAGCAGTAGTGAAGAAGAGGCTGAAGAAGAAAGAAGATTGTTTTACGTGGCCATGACCCGTGCTAAAAACAACTTGTATCTCTATATTCCTTCTGAAAAGTATGGCAAACCTGTTAACCCTTCTTTATTTATAGAGAATCTTACCGCCTATTCTTTAAAAACCCATTTGCAAAAAAATAAATTTCTTATTCATAAAAAACTTGGACGCGGTGAAATTTTAGAAATTATGGAAGATGGGATTTTAAAAGTAAAGTTTGCCTCTGACAACATAAGAAAAATTGATGGCAATTATTGTATTAACAATGGTATAATACAGTGGGAGGAATAACACATGAAATCAAACAAAAAAAAGAAGATAAATATTTATGCGTGGATGAACAAAAACAGAAAAACTATTGTTAGTGTTATTAGTATCGTGCTCATTCTTAGTTTATTAGTTGGTGTATTCTCACAATTAATGCTGGTTCTCTAAAAGTTGCTAAGAGTCTTATGCATGTATTTAATAGGGAATGGAACACTAACATTATGACTATTTTAATGACTAGGAGGAGCTGATATGCGTATTAACCGTACTTTTAAATGGAGCATACTTATTGTAATTGTAATTATTAGTGGCATACTAATAGGTGCCATGACTTACATATATACAAAGGTTAATGAATTTGATAAAGTTTTTGCTCAAGGCATTATCATCAATGAAATGGATATAAGTGGGCTCACGCGAACTCAAGCACTTGAAAAACTGCAAACTCATTTAGCCAAAGAAGTTGAAGATAAAAACCTGGTAATCTATAAGGGAAATCTTTCTTATAAAATTCCAGTCAGCGAACTAGGATCCGAATATAATATGGATGAAATATTAGATAGTGCTTACGCTATAGGACATCAAGGTACTATATTTGATAAATATAAATACCTTAGCCATCCACCAGCACAAAACACTACCTTCACACTCAAACACATTTATGACAAAGAGCATATTCATAGTGTCATCGAATCTTACGTCCCCAAATTCCATATCGAACCAGTGGATGCCACTATCACCCGCAAAAACCGTGCGTTTATTGTTACAAAGGAAATAGAAGGTCAGGAGCTTGACTTAGTGGCTACTTTGGACAAAATTTTTACTGTTTTAGATTCAGAAGACTTAGGAAATAGCCAAATAGAGATTATTACTCAACAAATACCAGTAAAATACACAGCAGAGTCTTTTAAAGATATACAAAATATTGTGGCCAGTTTTTCTACTTCATATAATAATGCAGATGCCAATAGAAATGTTAATTTAAAAGTAGCTGCCAGTAAAATCAATACCAGATTATTGCCTGGCGAAGTATTTTCTCTCGCAAAACAGCTGGAACCTATTACTTTTGCTGCTGGGTATAGAGCCTCTAAAGTCATTGTTAACGGCAAACTTGAACAGGGGATAGGCGGTGGTGTCTGTCAAATTGCTTCAACCCTTTATAACTCTTTGCTGCTGACAGATCTTGATATTACCATGCGCCAAAATCACTCACTTTCAGTAGCCTACGTGCCTTTAGGACGGGATGCAACCTATGCCACAGATGCTATAGACTTCAAATTTAAAAATAATACACAATATCCGATGTTTGTTGAAAGCTATTGTGAAAATAACAAGGTGTACGTTAACATCTTTGCACACCCCTCCATTAAACCACCTTATGAAATTAAATTTGATTCTGTTACGACAGAAGTGATTAATCCCCCAGCGACTAAATACGTTGAAGATCCCACTTTGTCCCAAGGTGCACAAGTCGAGGAAATCAGAGCCTTAAGCGGTAAAAAGGTAAAACTTTATAAACTATATTATAAAGATGGCGCACTTGTTAAAAAAGAGCTTGTTAATAACAGCTACTACAGACCCCGTGCTGCAACTATTCGGGTGGGAACCAAGTCTGATACACCTGTTTTTAATCCCGAAACGCCTGATTCTGTTCCTATAAGTCAAGAGGTAGCTACACCAGAATCCTCTCAGGAAGAGACAGCTTTAGATGAACTACCGGTCAACGAATCTACGGATTTAAATATTTTCGAAGAAATTATTGAATAAAAAAGCTTGAGCCTTGTGTGGCTCAAGCTTTTTTATTTTAATCCTGTGGTACAAAGAAATCAGAACTGTCATCCGGTCCTTGGGTAGGATTTGTTGGTACAGTTGGTGGAAGTGTTGGCGTTGTGGGCAGCTCACCTCCTGGATTGTTAGGATCAGGACTACCCGGATCCGTCGGAAATGGATTGTTAGGATCAGGACTATTTGGATCTGGTGAACCTGGATTGTTAGGATCTATTGGATCTATATCTGGTCCATGTATATCACAGATTTCTTATTCAGTAGCCAACTTATTAGAAATCGTACATATTTCGATCTGCACATGGACATCACATACTTCTTTAGGGGCATCCTTACTATTAAAGAAATCCGTTTTTACTACATGATTAGGATCTGCCTTACAAAGCTCTGTAGCGAGTTTACCGGACAATGTACATATCTCAATCTCAGAAATACCACTATTCGGAATATTGACCTTTGGAAAGGTTTTATAAGGCATTTCCGCATGAATATCATTCATTATCTTACCCCATATATCTAAATGATAACTTCCTGTAGAACCGTATCTAAGCTTTTTAGGGGTATCATGCCCTGTCCAGATGGTTGCCACATAGTAAGGCGTATAACCTGAGAACAAAAGGTCTTTATCATCAGTTGTTGTTCCAGTTTTACCAGCTATAGGCATGCCGCTAAAAGTACTTTTAAGTTTGGCACCTGTTCCTACCGTAATAACTTCCTGCATCATATCGGTCAGCATATGAGCGGTGGATTCTTTGATAACAGGATGAGACTTAAGCGCAGTAGTTTCTGAAGAATTATCAAGTAAAACGCGGTTGTCCTTATCTAAGACCTTAGTATATAGAATAGGTGCCACATAAACACCATCATTGGCGATCGCGCCATATGCTGCATTTAACTCTAGCGGTGTCACACCTTCTGTAAGACCTCCTAACGGAAGAGAATACACTTTATCAGTAGGAGAGAGGGTTGTGAAGCCAAAATTTAGTAAGTAGTCATAAGCTGTATCTAAACCAACAAGCTGAAGCGTCTTAACAGCTAAAACATTCATAGACCTATAGATTGCTCTTCTTACAGAGGTTGGTCCTTCAAATTTTAAATCCCAGTTATTAGGTTTATAGTCTCC
>JARBTY010000182.1 GCA_029239935.1 Clostridia bacterium
TGGGTGTAATCACCCCTGCATTATTGATTAAAACATCCAGATGCGTATAGGTTTCTTTGAACTTTTTAACAAACTGTCTGATACTTATTTGACTTCCTAAATCACAAAGCATCAAATGTACTTTGGTATTGCCGCTTTTTTGTATGATCTCTTGCAATGCCGCTTCCCCTCTTTTTCTATTTCTTGCAAGAATAATAACCCTGCTGCCCCCCTTTGCAAGTATCGTAGCTGTTGCCTTTCCCATTCCTGCACTGCCGCCTGTTATAAGTATTATTTTTTCACCGCTCATCTCTCTCTCCTTTCATGAATTACCTTCTCTTATGACAAAACGATATGTCCTTTCTTTTGATCATAAATGATTAAACTTCTGTATCTATTTTACTTATGATACTCTATCGGTAATTGTTTGGAAAGGTATAACCCGTGTAGATGAAATAGTGAGCATATAGTACGCCATGTATGACGTTCTCTTATATTAACTATTTTATTCAGGCCGCTTATCCTTCATTATTAAAATTTGCGTCCGCCGCCCCCATGGCTTCTTCCACTGCTTGAAGTATGTGTTCCACTTCCGCCGGAATTAGTATTGATTTTTACATGGGTTACTGTTGTGTTAACATGACGGTCATAACGCTCTGTTATATCAAAAGAATTATGATCGAGATACGTTGTGGCATTGGTAGTAGACGTCCCTCTGTTGTTCATAGCCATAACTCCAACCGATATGCCTCCTATGACTAGGGAAATCAGCAGGTAAATAGGCAATCGGTCACCTAATTGCCCTTCTTCTTGTGTCACCGGAGAAGCTACCCCTGGGGGCTGCGTGGCTGGCAGCTTTCCCGTCTCTCCTTTGCCCAGTGCATTTCCAGCACTTGGTATACCTTGACTGATATAACTTGCTGCTGTCTCTAAAAACACCGCCGAGCCTTCTCCGTAAGCCCCACTACTCAGATGTGTATACACTGCATCCAGTATGCTTTCTATCCTTGAATCCGTTAAAGTGTTAATAGCCGCTCCGCTGGTAGATATATATACTTCTCTGTCTGCCATATTAATCAGTAAAAGTACCCCGTCTGCATTTTCTCCATATCCAAACCCATTAACGTCATAAAAGTCATCGGCGTATTCACGGGAAGTTTTACCCTCATTATCATCGGCTGTAACAATCACCATATCCATCTTCAAACTTTCGGACAGCTCTAGCGCTGTTTGCTGTAACGTATTTTTTTCTTGCTCAGTAAACAAGGCTGCCTGGTCATAGACCTTTTGTTCAACAGCTAAAGTCTTAAGAGCTGGCAAAAATATCAGCGGCAGGACAATCAGTAGAAAAAGACTTATTTTTTGATATTTAATCATATGAACATCCCTCCTAATAGCAGAACTATAAACACAGCTGCTGAAATAAGCGCAAACCATACCATTGCCCGCAGTTTACTAATAGGCAGATTTCCTGCAATCTTACCAGTCTGCCCATTCATGGCAAACATATAAACTTTTCCTTTATAATTATAAGTAAACATCCATGTGGGAAGCAGCACATAGGTGGCCTTTGACTCATAAATATCTATATTACAATCCCTCACTGATACACTGCTGTATCCTGTTATGGTATTTTGCAGCAGCCTTTGGGAATACTCCTGTACACGGGTTTCTATCCGTCCATAGACATCCTGATCATCCATATCATACTTTTCTGCTAAATATCCTGATAAATAGGACATCGAAAAATCCTGTAGCTGGCTGTAATCATAAGGCTCCAGTGTCTGCATCAGATGATCATCTGCCTTTTTTGAGCCATCTGCCGGTATGCCTCCAAAACTTGCCTTGCCCGCCCTAAAAACATCATAATGCTTTGTTTCAGTATAGCGATGCTCTCCGCTGGTCCATGTCCGGACGGTTCTCCCATCAGCCCTTATACCACCTTTTATATCACAGTCAAAAAGCCAAAAGGGAATATAGATACCAGATAACAGCTCGAGCTGGGACGCACCGGTAAAATCCTTGGATAATAAAGGTTTCTTTTTGCACCATTTGATAAAAAGCTCTGTAGCAGCCTGCCTTTCAAACTTAAATGGGATAACCTTTGCCGGTCTATATGCCCCTGCCAGCTGCCCTGGAAGAATAGCTGGATTATGACAATAATAACAAAACGTCGCAGCGGTCGTCTCATCTGTTACAATCTCTGCCCCACAGCTGTTACAGCTATAAACCCTTGCTTTATTTTCAAACTCGGCATCTTCTGCTTGCAGTTCTCCTGCTTGCCGTTCTTCTGCTCTTTCTTCTTCCTTTTCTGTACTCCCTTTGCTCTTTTCTTCTATGGCTTTTATCTCTTCTTCATTAAATCCACTTAGACAAAACTCACACTGCCAATTTTGTGTATCTCCATTAAATTCAAGAGGTCCCCCACAGTTTGGACATTTATAAGTTATTATTGACACGCTGACCATCCCCTTGACTCTTTATTTGATATCCTTTTCATCAAAAACATCTCCGCATTCTGGGCAAAACTTAGGTATTTGCATCGTATCTGCTGGTTCAAAACCACACTTGTCACAGCGATACTTTTTGGGTGCTTCTGGCTTCTTTTTCCCACATTCCATGCAGAAATTCCCAGTATTTACAGCTTGGCAGCTGCAAGTCCATGAAGTATCTTTGCGTTCTGGCTTAGGGCTGCCGCATTCTGTACAAAAACGCCCTGTGTTTTTCTGTCCGCAGGAACATGACCATTCCTCTGATGGAGTGATAGCCTTATCAGAAGTCTCTGCCTTTTGTGTTTCCTGCTGTTTTTGTTGCTGCATCTGAGATTGGTTGCTCTGCGAAGCAGCGCCCATAAAGCCGCCTGATCCCTGCATGCCCATGCCAACTCCCATGAAGCCTGCCATAGAGCCGTTTGCATTGGATCCTGCTGCTTCAATTCCTCTGGCTATTGAGCCCTGAACATACCCCTCTCTTATTGTAGGGTCTTGCAGCATAGCCCCTTGATTGCGCATTGTAATAAGCTGTTTAGATTCCTCATCATAAGAAATACTGGCAATGCCCACCGACTGTATCTGCATACCTCGCATTTGACTCCACTCAGTGTCTAGTACAGTCGCCATATATTTTGCCAGTTCCATGCTTTTTGAAGTAACTAATGAAATCCTTATGCCGTCAGCAGACATCTGATTGATTGCTGCCTGCAGGGCTGTCATGAACTCAGATAAGTACTGCTCATTGATATCATTAATATCCACTTGATCTTTATTCCTCGGAATAGCCTCCATAAAAAATTTAAGTGGCTCCACAATCTTTATTGAGTAGTTCCCATGAGCTCTTAAGAATAATTCTGCATTATAAAAATTATCAAAATAATTGATGGGGTTGCGGGTGCCAAATTTGATACCCTTTACTTCCTGAAGGTTAATATAATAAACCTGCTGTACCCCTGATGTGACACCTGCGAACTTAAAGCGGTTAAAAGTTTCTTTTACTGCTTCCTTAAGTTCCCCGTTAAATAGTGATGGCAGGGTTGAATGACTTACTTTGTAATACCCTTCTTCTGCGGTGTAATCCACTATTTTCCCGCCATCCATAAGTATCATCAATTGATTGGGGTAAACGTGAATAATAGAACCATTTGATACCGTTTTGTCCGTTCCTTTATGATTCGTGTTGCGGGCATCTTTTGCTCTCACTTTTACACCAGCTGTCATAACTGTTGTATCTCCCATAGACTGTGGCTCAATGACCTCCAGCCACTGATCTGCCAGACCTCCGCCCAGTGAGCTAAATGCTGCTTTGATAATTCCCATAGTATCCCTCCAAAATGATTGTTTATAATTCTTATATTAGCATAGGGTGATGTCCCCCGCAAAGAAATAATACCTTTCACCTATTATTTCTTTATGTTTTTCTATAGCCAAGTTCTTTCCTTTGGTATATCATTTTATTATAATTTGATATCAAAGGAGACTCTATAAAATGAATGAAACCTTAAACGCGATTTACAATCGAAGAGCCATCAGACACTATACCTCGGATCAGCTCCCAGACGATCAGCTTCAAGAGATATTAAATGCCGCCCTGCATGCTCCCAATGCTATGAATAAGCAAAATTGGCACTTTACTGTCATACAAAATAAAGATTTGATGAACAAACTTTCTTCACTCATTACTGATAATATTATTAACCTAAATATCAAACCTTTAATCAAAATGATAAGTCATCCCGCATATGATCCTTTTTATAATGCCCCTACCGTTATCTTCATAAGTGGCAATGACCATGCTGAGTTTGTCAAAATTGAGGTGGGTGCTGCTGCTCAAAACATTGCTCTTGCCGCCGAGTCCCTTGGATTAGGTTCTTGTGTGATGACCATGCCGATGTATGCTTTTGCTTCTCAAAATGCTGAAGAACTTAAAAAATATTTGGGTATACCGGAAGGGTATTCTTATATCTGCTCTGTAGTCCTTGGGTATACCGAAGGCGAACTCCCTGAAGTTCCTTTAAGAAATACTGATGTGATCAACTACATAAAATAAAAAAATATATATTATTCCTATGATGTATGGATATACCCTGTCCTGGAAAACATGATACTATCCTACTTTAAGAAGGTGACTATTATGCGTGAATTTTTTCAGGACTCTGCTATTGTTATCATACGGCTTATTACGATTCTTCCTTTAACCCTGTTTGTTGCTCTCTATATGGGAAAACGTGCCATTGGTGAGCTGCCTGTATTTGATTTTCTTATCGTCCTCATCCTTGGTTCAATCGTCGGTGCAGATATTGCAGACCCCAATATCAAACATCTTCCAACGGCTGTAGCCATAGTTAGTATAGGACTTTTGCAAAGATTTGTTTCATCTGTAAAAATCTCTCATCGCAAGCTAGGCAAGCTCATTACCTTCGAACCTACTGTTGTTATACAAGATGGCCAATTCCTCAATAAAAACCTTAAACAGGTCGGCTACTCTATTGACAATGTGCTCCAAATGCTCAGAGAAAAAGATGTTTTTGATTTATGTGAGGTCGAAGCCGCTTTTATTGAGCCCGCCGGCACTTTAAGTGTCTTAAAAAAAGCTGACAGTCAGCCCGTTACTTTAAAGGATCTGAAGATTAAAAGAAGATCCTCTAGCATAGCCTATCCTGTTATATTGGAAGGAATTATAGAAGTGAGTGTTCTTGAGTATTTCAAACTAGATGAGACATGGCTTTACGAACAGCTTACTTTTCAAAAAGTTACAGATATCAATAGTGTGTTTTTTGCCTCTCTAAATGCCAATCTCGAACTCCACATTTCTCTGAAAGACAAAACCCCAGTTCTTGTTGTGCCCGTCAGCCATTAATAAAACCCCTGCTGCTAGTTTTATCTTTACTAGTAGCAGGGGTTTACTTTAAGCACTTCACCTATTAAATAATCTCATTAAAATCCGCCAAAAGCTTTTTCATATTTGCAATGATGACAGAGATATTGTCTATTCTCGCTGTCTGCACATCTATGATTTTTTGAAGACTTATTTTTGCACTATCTGTATCCTTATTTTTTCTTGCTTCTCTTAAGAGGGCCACTTCATCTTTTATTTCTCCTGTATGAAGTTCCAGTTTTTGTGCTTCATTTTTTAAAGCTGTCACTGACTCTGCCAGCCTACTGATTTGTTCGTCAGTTAAAGTATCTTTTTGTGCTTTAGCTTCTTTTATAACTTCTTTTATTTCCTTGGAAATAGTTTTTGCCTCAGCCCTTAGCGTCATAATTTCAGTGCGATTCAAACTGATCTCATCTTTTAAAGACTTGATTTCTGATGCCCGATCTCCTGCTTTATCTATTCTATTTTCAATCCTTGTCTGCAGTTTTCCCTTCCCCTTAGCTGCAGTAGTATCATTGGCATAGGCCATACTCCCTGTAACTAACAAACTTGTACTTAATAACATCATTATTAATTTTTTCATGGCTTATCTCTCCTTTTAGAATTCTAAATCTTCATTCTCAATATCATCTAAATTGTTAAGGCTTTCTATAATCCGATCAAGCTCTTTACTCATATCATCCAGTGCCTTTTCTTTCTCTTCACTGGACAGCTTGTTATCTGATTTAGAAATAATAACAGCACTTGCTTTGTCTTCTGTTTGTGTTTCGGATCCTTTTAGGACTACCTCAGGTTCCGTCTTTGCATCATCAGATTCTGTTTGTGAAGGTTCTATTTTTTGAGCTGCATCTGTTGATTCCTTTTCATTGCGCAAACTCCCATCATTAGCAGCTGGGCTATATTCTGTTTTCACTTCCCT
>JARBTY010000183.1 GCA_029239935.1 Clostridia bacterium
ATACGTATTAAAGATAATATCTCAGAACTAGATGTCGAAATAGAAGAGGTTTCTGCTACAACACAAGAGTTGTCAGCAGGCATGGAGCAGACCGCTGCCTCGGCGCAAGAGATGAATGTTACATCGAGTGAAATAGAAAATGCGGCAGAATCTATTGCTAAGAGAACAGAAGAAGGGGCAGAACATGCACTGGAAATCAAAGGAAGAGCTACGCAGGTAAAAGGAATGGCAATAGCATCACAAAAGGCCTTGCAGTCCACGCGCTCAGAAGCAGATGCAAAGCTAAGAGAAGCGATTGTAAGGTCTAAAGCCATTGGACAAATCAGTGTATTGTCTGAAGCGATACTACAAATTACTGCTAGGACAAACTTACTCGCTTTAAATGCTACAATTGAAGCAGCAAGGGCGGGAGAATCCGGTAAAGGCTTTGCAGTTGTTGCAGATGAAATTAGAAAACTGGCTCAGGATTCTAAGGGTGCTGTCAATCAAATTCAAGCCATTACAAACGAAGTGATTTACTCGGTTGAGAATTTGATACAGAACTCTGAACAGGTATTAGACTATCTTCAAACCCAAGTGATTGAGGATTACCATACGATGGTAGAAACAGGCGAACAGTACTCTAAAGATGCGGAATATGTCAGTGACTTGATTAGTCATTTTAATGTAACAGCCAAAGAACTTGCCGAATCTATTCAAAACATCATAAAAGCTATAGATGAAATTTCTATTGCAAATAATGAAGCAGCAGAGGGTACACAAAATATTGCTCAAAAGGTTATAAGCGTTTCAGAAAAAACAAGTGATATTGTGGAGCTCACGACTATAGCGAAAGAAAGCTCTGAAGAACTCCTAGGAATGGTAAGCCAATTTAATCTTTAATAAGAAATCATTTGAAAACAAGATTAAATTCATATAAGAAACGCAACACAACTAAACAATTTGAGATGATACTCAATAAAAGACGGTAAGAAATAAGAAAAAATCATGAATTCTACTTGAAATCTTCTGAAAATGCTATATAATACAAAGATATAGCAGACGAAGAGGTCTAAAAAGCTTGTAAAAGCTTTTTGGGCCTCTTTTGCAATAGGAGGCGGAAAAATGAATCAGGATATGGCACCTTTTATAATATCTTTAAAGACAACTGGAGTGGCGACGCTTATAGCATTTGTGCTAGGCATCTATGGAGCAAGGCTTGTGATAGCCTGCGACAAAAGGTGGAGAGGGCTTATTGATGGCGTGTTTACCTTGCCAATGGTACTGCCTCCCACTGTAGTAGGATTTTTTTTGCTGTTGATATTTGGCAAAAATAGTTTTATAGGAAAATTTTTGCTAAGCCTAGGGATACAAGTTATCTTTTCATGGTCGGCAACCGTCATAGCAGCAACGGTTGTGGCCTTTCCACTTATGTACAGAACCGTTCGGGGAGCTTTTGAGCAAATGGACGAAAATATAGTATTAGCGGCCAGAACTCTAGGGATGAGCGAAAGAAAAATATTTTGGAAGATTACAGTGCCCCTAAGCTGGCCTGGCATTGTAGCTGGAACGGTACTGGCCTTTGCCAGGGCTTTAGGAGAATTTGGAGCCACACTTATGATTGCCGGAGGGATTCCAGGGAAGACACAAACGATGCCCCTCGCCATATTTTTTGCAGCAGAAAGCGGAGACATGGAAAAAGCACTGGTTTGGGTGTTGCTATTAATAGCTGTTTCTTTTACAAGTATCCTGCTTCTTAATTATTGGAATCAAATTCAAGCAGGTTTTAAGGCTGGCAGGAGGGGTAAATGATGGAGAGAGGGAAAAATACAAACCTTTATATAGATATTATTAAAAACCTATCGGGCTTTAAACTCAGCGTACAGTTAGAAATTAGGGCTGAAAAAGCGGGGCTTTTGGGGGCGTCGGGCTCTGGCAAAAGTATGACGCTCAGATGCATAGCTGGAATAGAGCGGCCGGATACGGGTCAGATTGTTTTGGGAGATGAGGTGCTGTTTGATTCTAAAAAGGGAATTAATAAACCACCTAGAGAGAGAAAGGTAGGTTATTTGTTTCAAAACTATGCGCTCTTTCCTCATATGACAGTCGAACAAAACATTATGTCGGGTATGTTAGGCCTGACTAAAAAGGAGCAACTGTTAAGTAAAAATCAACTGATGCAGGATATGCATTTATCGGGACTTGAAAAACGATTTCCAAAACAATTATCTGGCGGTCAGGCTCAAAGGGCCGCCATAGCAAGGATGCTGGGGGCAAGGCCCAATATTCTTATGTTTGATGAACCTTTTTCGGCGCTGGATTACCATCTAAAAGAGCAGTTACAGCAACAGCTTTTAGATTTGCTTGAAGAAAAAAATATGCCCACACTCATTGTTTCCCATGATATAGACGAAGCCTATAGGTTGTGTGATAAAATAGCCATTATTGAAAATGGAAAAATAGATTTGTTTGATACTAAAAAAGAAGTTTTTGAAAGACCCGCCAAGCTCAGTGCAGCCCAGATGACTGGCTGTAAAAATATATCAAGGCTGCAATGGCTGACAGACTATGAAGCATTAGCACTGGAGTGGGATATCGTTCTTGAAATTCCAAAGCAGGCCATCAGTAATACTTCAAAAAGAGCAGAATATATTGGAATAAGAGCTCATCATCTGATGCTCACAGATGAGCCAGGAGAAAATGCTTTTCCTTACAAATTGATTAGGATCAATGAGACAAGGTTTGAAATGACTGTGCTCGTTAAAATCCAAGGAGAAGACAGGATGAGTGAGGAACCTCTCAGAATAGAGATAAGTAAAAAGGAATGGCAGCAAGTCAATAAGGAAAATCTACCCAAGTATATCAAAATACCTTCAAATAGGTTAATTTTGCTAGAAAATTAAATACAATTGTATAATTTTCATAAAAAACATGTATACAATTGGTCATTTTTATAAAGATATGTTTATTGTTGATAAACGAGGGAATGTAGTAACATTATGTCATAGATAAGAAACGAATAAATGCATTGACAAAGGAGTCTAACTTTTCTGGTGATCCAACCAGAAATTTAGGCTCCTTTTGCTTATCTTACACCTATTTATCCGGATAAGAATCAAATAGTAATCGCCAGTCATACCAAATATGAAATGTGTCACACCAAATATTAAACGGTAACACGAAATATTAAAAGCAGTACGAAATATCAGATTTAAAAGTCAAAGTGTAAAAATCGCAGCAATTAAAAACTTTATCAAAAAAATAGGGAGGTAAGATTTATGAGACAAGTAGCTATTTATGGAAAAGGTGGTATTGGAAAATCCACAACAACTCAGAACTTAACAGCAGGACTTGGAGAAATGGGCAAAAAAATCATGATCGTTGGATGTGACCCTAAGGCAGATTCAACAAGACTTGTACTTGGAGGACTTGCTCAGAAGAGTGTACTTGATACACTTCGTGAAGAGGGCGACGACGTAGAACTTGAAAACATCTTAAAAGCTGGCGCATTTGGCATCAGATGTGTTGAGTCGGGCGGACCAGAACCAGGAGTTGGATGTGCAGGACGAGGAATCATTACTTCAATTAACATGCTTGAACAGTTAGGTGCTTATACAGATGATTTAGATTATGTATTTTATGACGTTTTAGGTGACGTTGTATGTGGTGGTTTCGCAATGCCTATCCGTGAAGGAAAAGCTCAAGAAATCTATATTGTTGCCAGCGGTGAAATGATGGCTTTATATGCTGCAAACAATATCTGTAAAGGTATTCAAAAATATGCTTCAGGTGGAACAAGACTTGGCGGAATCATCTGTAATAGTAGAAAAGTAGATGGAGAAAGAGAACTTCTTGAAGCTTTTGCAAAAGAACTTGGCAGTCAACTTCTTTATTTTGTACCTAGAGATAACATGGTACAAAGAGCAGAAATCAACAAAAAGACAGTTATAGACTTTGATCCAGAAGCAGAACAAGCAGATGCATATAGAGGACTTGCAAGAGCGATGGATAGCAATACCATGTTTGTTGTTCCAAAACCAATGCCACAGGACAGACTCGAAACAATCCTTATGGAACACGGTCTGATGGATATCTAAGAGCTCACATAAATATCAAATCAATCAATAATATTTTAATTCAACTATTAAATAAACTGATGAAATCAAATCTAAGGGGGATATTTATATGGTAATGGTTCGTGCGATTATTAGACCTGAAAAAGTTGGAGCGGTTCTTGCAGAATTGGCTGACGCAAGTTTTCCAGCAGTAACAAAAATGGATGTTATGGGAAGAGGTAAGCAAAAAGGGATTAAAGTTGGAGATATGTATTATGATGAAATCCCAAAAGAAATGCTTCTAGTTGTTGTAAAAGATGAAGATAAAGATGATGTTGTTAAAATCATCATGCGTGTAGCACGTACAGGAGAAAAAGGTAATTTTGGAGACGGAAGAATTTTCGTAAGTCCAGTTGAAGAAGCTTACACAATTAGTACAGGTAAAAAAGGATTATAAAAAGGAGGAAGAGCGATGAAAGAAGTTATGGCTTTTATCAGATTAAACAAGGTTAATCAGACCAAAGAGGCTCTTGCTACAGCAGGATATCCGGCTTTTACTTGTAGAAAGGTGTTAGGAAGAGGAAAGAAAAAAGTAGATTTTTCTATGGTGCAAAGCGCTATTGAAGATGGTGTGATACCAGCTACAACCCTTGGAGAACATCTGACAGAGGGAGCAAGACTTATCCCAAAAAGAGTTTTTACACTTATTGTAGCAGACAGTGATGTTGAAAAAGTAGTGGATATCATTATTGAGACCAATACAACAGGTAATCCTGGAGATGGCAAAATATTTGTTATTCCAATTATGGAATCTTATCAGGTAAGAAGCGGAGAAGCGGCAACGGACGCATATTAGGCATAAAAAGACGGAGGTGAAGTGAAATGAGTGGCGTAGAAAAAGTACTTGATAAATATAGTTCGAAAGTATATAAGAATCGTAAGCAGCACATTATAGAAAAATCTGATGAAGTACAGCAAATAGCAGGTGACGTTAGAACAGTACCAGGGGTTATGACGAACCGTGGATGTTGTTATGCAGGTTGTAAAGGAGTTGTTCTTTCACCGATCAAAGATGCTGCAGTTATTACTCATGGACCTATAGGATGTGGTTTTTATACATGGGGAACCCGTAGACATAAAGCTAAAGGTGATGAAAACACTAAAAACTTTTTAGAATATTGTTTCTCTACAGATATGCAAGAAGCAGACATCGTATTTGGTGGTGAAAAGAAATTAAAACAAGCTATTAAAGAAGTAGTTGAAATCTTTGATCCTGCAACGGTTGTTATATGTTCTACATGTCCAGTAGGTCTCATCGGTGATGACATTCATGCTGTTGCAGCGGAAGCAGAACAGCTTTATGGCAGAAAAGTTATGGCCTACAGCTGTGAAGGTTATAAAGGTGTAAGTCAATCCGGTGGTCACCATATTGCAAGTAATGGACTCATCAAACATGTTATAGGTACTGGAGACCGTATACCTAAAAAATATGCTATCAATATCCTTGGTGAATATAACATCGGTGGAGATGGCTGGGAAATCAACCGCATTCTTAAAAGAATTGGTTATGATATCATCTGTTCACTTCCAGGAGATGGAAGTTATGTAGAAATAAAGAGTGCTCACGTGGCTGACCTAAACATTGTTCAATGTCATCGTTCCATCAACTATGTAGCAGAAATGATGAAAGAACAATATGGTACAGCATGGATTAAAGTTAACTTCGTGGGTGTTCAAGGGACCATACAATCTTTAAGAGATATGGCGAAATTCTTTGGAGATGAAGAGCTTACAGCTAAAACAGAAGAAGTTATTGCAGATGAAGTATCTTTAATCATGGATGATATTGAATACTACAAAACCAAGTTAAAAGGAAAAACAGCAGCTTTATTTGTAGGTGGTTCAAGATCTCACCACTACCAAGATTTATTAAAAGAACTTGATATGGAAACAGTACTTGCTGGCTATGAGTTTGCTCATAGAGATGACTATGAAGGTGTTGAAGTCAGACCAACCATCAAACAAGATGGTGACAGCAAGAGTATTGAATCTATCAAAGTAGAAAAAATTCCTGATAAATATAAAGTGTATTTGACAGATGAACAGTTTGCTAAATTAAAAGAAGAAATGCCTAACTTAGAATACTATGGCGGTATGATCAAAGAAA
>JARBTY010000021.1 GCA_029239935.1 Clostridia bacterium
ACATCACACACAATAGTCGCAAGCATCTTACTGTCTCTGGCTTCCTGAGCATAAAGTTGTAGATTCTCTTTTAACTTTTTCTGTTTGATATCTTCTATATGCTCTAGAAGATTTTCAATACTTCCATATTCCTGTATGAGTTTAACCGCTGTTTTTTCACCTATACCCGGTACGCCTTTAATATTATCTGATGGGTCTCCCATAAGACCTTTTACATCTACAAACTGAAGCGGAGTCACACCATAAGTGTCTATCACTGTCTGTGAAAAAAAACTTTCAATCTCTGTACCCGTTTTTTTAGTCCTTGGTATTTTTATTTCTATATTTTCTGAAGTGACTTGAAATAAATCCCTATCCCCTGATACGACACTGACCTGCATGCCCCTAACTTCTGCTTCTTTCGCCAGCGTACCGAGCACATCATCCGCCTCATATCCCTCTTTTTCAATCACATAAATGTCTAGTGCTTTTAAAACCTTCTTTAAAAGAGGAATCTGGGTTCTTAACTCCTCCGGCATCCCCTTTCTATTGCCTTTATAATCCTTGGAAAATTTATGTCTAAAGGTAGGTGCACTTAAATCAAAGGTTACTCCTAAAAGATTGGGCTTTTCTTTTTCTATCATACTAAACATCATATTTAAAAAACCATAAACGGCATTTGTATAAATACCCTCTTTATTAGTAAGAAGCGGAACCCCGTAAAAAGCTCTGTTCGCTATGCTGTGTCCATCAAATAAAAGTAATTTTTGTTTCATATAGCACCTCGTAAATAAATTTTAAGATAGCCTATCGCTTATTTCCATATTATCTCATTATAGCATATTTATAATCCGTTTAATAATAATTTTTGTGAAAGCCCCTATCAAACAAAAGCAAGCAGTTTATAACTGCTTGCTTTTGTTGTTTTATAAATACTCCATATGATCAATAAATGCAATGCTCTTAAATCGTTTGCTTATGTAATAAGCCGTATACTGATTACAAACCTTTTCTAATTCCTGCAAAATAACCGCATCCACATTAAAGGCAAATAGTCGGTTAAAAGATGCATGCAATATATATCTCATTGTATAAAGGGCACTATAACTTATCTTTAAACACTCTTTATAGTGCACACTGCATTTGCTGCACAAGATTCCGCCAGCTTCACTTACAAAAAAGTAAACTGCATTTTTATTTTCTTCTAGTTCTTCCTTACACTCCACGCATTGATCAAGTTCCGGCATGAACCCAAGTATTGTTAAGGCTCTTAATTCAAATATTCTACGCACAAGCTTCAAAGAGGTATTGGGGGTGATCAGCGCTTTAAGTGTTACCAAGGTTAGCATGAGCAGATTTTCCTGCCCTAAGCCCTCTACCGTGACCTCCTGAACAAATTCTGCAATATAACTGGCATAACTTAACACATTAAGATCTTTTCGAATATCATGAAACATATTGAGAATCTCAACATTCATAAGACGATATGTATGGTTGTACGCCATAAGCATAAATTCTCCATACACAAAAAGCTGAGTGCCTGAAGCAAACCCTTTATCATACTTTTTTCCCTTAGGTGCAATGGCTTGAATCTTGCCTAGCTCTTTTGTAAAGAGAGTGATATATTTATCACTCTCTCCTACTATATACTCCTTTATAACTAATGCCTTAGTTTTTACAATCACGATTTACTCAACCCACTTCATCAGTATTCATTAGGCCCTGCAATGCTTGCTGCTTATCATTGTATTCATTTTCATAATCTTTAAAACCTAAATACATCGTTATATCACCGGTTGTTTCAAAATAGCGCCATAATTGTTGTAGCATTTTTTTACCCCCTAATGGATGTCTTTAACTATAAGTTGCGCAAATTTACAGTTACTATGCTACAAAAATAATACCATTTCAAAATACCTTGACAAATAAATTATTCCATATTTCTTCCATTATAACCATAATTCTTAAGCAAAAAGTCACTGTCTCTCCAGTTTTTCTTTATTTTGACCCACAAATTCAGATAAATCCGTGAACCCAGCAGTCTTTCGATATCATACCTTGCCTTTGAGCCAATATCTTTTATCATTTGTCCTTGCTTACCAATGATAATCCTTTTATGTGAATCTCTTTCACAAACAATAGTTGCCTCAATATCCACAATTTCCGCACCCTCACGCTTAGCCATACTTTCTATTTCTACTGCAATACCATGAGGAATTTCTTTATCCAATAAATGAAGCGCTTTTTCTCTGATGATTTCTGCTACTAATTGTCTTTCAGGCTGATCCGTAACCATATCCTCTGGGAAAAATCTAGGGCCTTCTATTAAATAATTTGGAAGGCACTCCATTAATGCTTCTACATTGGTTCCTTCATAAGCAGAGAGTGGGATGATTTCTGCAAAATCATAAACTTTCCTATACATATCTATTGTTTTAAGCACTTGTTCTCTAGAAACACTATCTATCTTATTGATACATAAGAAAACCGGCGTGTTAATAAATTTTAACCGTTCTATAATCTCATGATCCAACTTACCTATAAGCGGCTCGGCATCCACTAAATAAAATATGGCATCCACTTCATTCAAAGTGGTGGTTGCTGCTTTGACCATATATTCTCCTAATTTATTTTTAGGGGTATGGATACCTGGGGTATCAATAAATACCGCCTGAAATTTCTCCGTAGTAAGTATGGTTTGGATACGATTTCTGGTGGTTTGGGGCTTATTAGACATAATGGCTATCTTTTCGCCGATAAGTCTATTCATAAGCGTTGACTTACCTACATTGGGTCTTCCTATAATGGATACAAATCCTGATTTAAACTGTTCTTTCATGTGTTGCCTCCTCATAATGCGCTTCTCTAGTCGCTAGTTAAGTTCTCTTTTGTAAAGGAATAAGGATAAATATCACTTAATGAGATGACTTTAATCTCTCCTTCGTTATTCTCAAAAACAAGATTGCCTTCTTTCATAAATTCAGAAATCACTTGCCTACAGATACCGCAGGGATAAGTAAACTCCCCTGAACTGCTGACTACTGCGATCGCTGATATTTCTTTTTCACCTTCAGATATGGCTTTAAATAACGCTGTTCTTTCTGCACAGTTAGTTGCTCCGTACGCAGCGTTTTCAATATTACATCCTGTATAGATCTTCCCGCTTTTTGTAAGCACTGCAGCACCTACATTAAAATGGGAATAAGGGGTATAGGCGTAGGCCATCGCTGCCTTTGCCTGAGTTAAAAGTTCTTTATATTGCTCCATGGCTTCTCATCCTTTATCTCACTATATTTAAGACTTTAAGTATTTGCTCCTGCTTTTCAAACATGAGTTTTTCATCCACTTCATTCATATGGTCATACCCTAGCAAGTGAAACATACTATGGGCAATCAAAAAACATACTTCCCTCTCAAGAGTATGCCCATATTCCTCTGCTTGCTCTATGGCTTTCTCATGGCACAAAATAATATCTCCAAGCATAATCGGATTGCCTGTTACATCATCCCATATGATTTTGCCATTACTTTCCGGCTCTATCTGAGGAAAAGACAAGACATCTGTGACCCTGTCTATTCCCCTATACTCCTTATTAATCGCTTCAATCTCAGCCTTATCTACAACTGTCAAGCTTATCTCTGTGTCATTCTCAATGCCTTCCATTTCTAAGCATCTCTCCATGACCTTGTAAACCGTTTCTAAAATCTCTTGGTGTGGTACAAAAAAACCTTCTTCATCTTCTAAATAAACCTGCACTTTATTTGCCATCCTTTTCTGGGTATTGTATTCTTTCATGATAGATGCCCTTTAACATTTTACTAAAAGAAGCAATGATTTTATCAATATCTGAAATATACAGCTCGCACTCATCAAGCTGCCCCTCTTCTAGCTTTTGTTTGACCATCTTTCTTACAATCTGTTCAATAGTTAAGTCTGTCCCTATCTTATCCTGCATTGAACGGGTTGTCGCCTCTGCCACATCGGCAAGCATCACAAGTGCTGCTTCCTTTGTTTTAGGCTTAGGCCCTTCATATTTAAATTGTTCTTCTTTTACAAAAGAACCCTTTTGTTCTTTTGCTTTCATATAAAAATACTGCATAATGCTTGTCCCATGATGCTGCTTAATCATATCCTTAATATAGACAGGCAGATTATATTCTCTTGCTAAACTAACCCCTGTTGTAACATGAGAACATATGATTTGGCAGCTCTTTTGAGGATCCATTGTATCATGGGGATTATCTAGGGTTTGATTTTCTTTAAAGTAATTACTGCAAGTAATTTTACCGATATCATGGTAATAACCGCCCACTCTTGCAAGCAGCGGGTTGGCCCCTATAGCATCGGCCGCTGTTTCAGCTAAATTAGCTACAAGTAAGCTATGATAATAGGTGCCAGTTGCCTCTAAGAGCAGTCTCTTTAAAATAGGCTGATTAGGGTTGGTTAATTCCAGCAGCTGCATGGGGGTCACAAAGCCAAAAGCAGATTCTAGCAGCGGCAAAATACCTACTACAAGGACCACTGCCAATATGCCTACTATAAAAGCCAGCATCGCCTCACCAGCAACAGTAATCGTCATATCCAATCCTACAAATAGTTTTAACGCCAGATAAGTAATGAGGTGAACACTCCCTACAATCAGCGCTGTTATCATCGTCTTTTTCCGCTCCTGCATATTGCCAACAATTAATATGCTTAAAATACCCGTTATAACAAAATACAAAATAGAAATCATGTCCCCCTTAAAGATAACAGAGACAAAAATGACTAATATAATATGGGTAATAATGGCTATATCCGCTCCAATAAGCAGTGCGATAATCATCGCGGCAATCGCCAGCGGCAGATAAATAAAAGGTCTGTTTAACATCATCCTTGTCATTATAATAGATAAAATATATAAAATCATGATGAGATTGATTTGTTTGCGCTGTAACTCTTTGGCTATATTAATAATCTTCACATATCTAAAGACAAATATAAAAACTAAGGCTATAAGCAATGCAATACCTGAATATTGTTTGTAGGTTGTACTCTTATTCGTATCTAAAAAACCTACTTTATCCAAAATATTATAGGTTTCTTCTGTGATACGGGTTCCCTTTTCTATGATTTTTTCTCCCTGCAAAATATAGACAGGATCTACCTTTTCTCGTGCAAGCTTTTTTGCTTCATTGGTCGCAAGCTCGTCCAAAACAACATTTGGCTTAATGACTGCTGCTATAATCCCTTCAGACATTTTTTGCTGGGTCACACTGAGCTCTGTTTTTTCTAATCTAGCTTTGATTTCTGGGGTTTTATTGAGCGCATCTGATTGTATCCCCTCTTCAAAAAGCTGCACAACTATCTGAATACAAGTTTCTTTTATCTCGCTGAGATCCTCTTGTGTCACCCCTAGAAGTGTTTCATATTCATCTTTATACAGCCCAATAGGCGATCTATTTCTTAAGACTTCAAGCGGCGTCTTATTTAAGCTTTCCGCAACATCTGTTGTCTGAATAGCCAAAGTATATTCAAAAAGCTGCTCAATATCGGCTACAGCCTTTTCCTGCACTTGAATATCTACTTTGGAAATTAGCATAACTTCCTTTTCAGCTAAATCTCTTTTGCGATTGGTGGCCATTTCATTTTCAACTTGAAAAGGTGCATAAATCGTTTGTGTTGCAATCTGTCCTACTTGAAGTGATAGTTTTTTAGTGAAGAAATTCCCGGAAGCCACAGCAAAAAAGGTCACAACTACGGAAAGTATTAAAAATACTCCTCCCCAGTATGCTTTTTTATTCATCTTTTGTTTCCCCCTCTGTTTATAAACCTTTGTTTTTTCCCTTCTTTGTCTCAAATAGCTCATAAGCATCAACTATTTTTTGTACAAGGGGATGTCTTACAACATCATTTCTATTCAAGTAACTAAATGCAACACCGTCTACACCTTGTAAAACATGCAGTGCTTCTTTAAGGCCACTAGCCTTTTCACTGGGTAAATCCACCTGCGTAAGGTCACCTGTTATAACCACTTTTGAATTAAAGCCTATTCTTGTCAAAAACATTTTCATTTGCTGTGGTGTAGTATTTTGGGCTTCGTCTAAAACAATAAAGGCATTATTTAAAGTTCTTCCTCTCATATAAGCGAGTGGCGCCACTTCAATAAGTCCTTTTTCCATATTTTTTTCAAAATTCTCTGGTCCCATAATTTCAAAAAGCGCATCATAAAGTGGTCTCAGATAAGGATCAACTTTACTTTGTAAGTCTCCTGGCAAAAATCCCAATTTTTCCCCTGCTTCTATGGCGGGCCTTGTTAGGATAATCTTACTGACCTCATTTTTACGAAAAGCACTGACCGCCATAGCCATAGCTAAATAAGTCTTCCCTGTTCCTGCGGGACCGACCCCAAATACCGCCATATTCTCTTTGATATTTTTAACATATTCACTTTGGCCTATTGTTTTACATTTAATAGGCTTTCCTAAATGAGTCAATGTCACACTGTCGCTGTTCACATCTTTTAGTTCTGTCTCTTGTTTGTTCTTAAATGTATCCATTGTATAATTTACCATCTGAGTATCTATACTCTCTCCCTTTTTAGCAAATTCAACTAATTTATTAATGATTTGAACAGCAAGCTTTACCTTGTCTTCGGGTCCTGAAACTTTAATTCTATCGTCTCTTATAACAAAACTTACCGCCAACTCCTTTTCTATCAGGAGTATATGTTCATCAAATTTACCAAAAACTCCTGCTATATAACAAGAAGGTACTTCGAGTTTTCTCTCTACATTATTCATGATTAGTTTTCTCCTTCATTCTGCAATGCTATAGGATAACCTATATCTTCTTCAACTATAACATTTAAGGTTGCATAGATAGCATTTCCCGTTTTTTTAAAAAAGACATCTTTTTTTAAAACAATAGCATCTTGAGCCAATTTTTTATTCAAATTTTCCCATAAAGCACTCGTAAGGCCATCTTTTGCATCCTCTTCTGACCTTTCTATAGTCGTTGGGTTATATTCTAATCTTTCTTCAATTTCCATAGCAAAGGGCAAAGGAAATAACTTTGTTATACTTAGCTGGTTAGTAGTAATGACTTTATCATATTGTTCAAAAGCTACTTTTTGATTAAAGAAAGTAACTTTTTGATTAAAGACTTTAAAACTGTATTTACGGCTTATGTTATCAGTATAGTTTTTCTTAGTTTGTTGTAAGGAGGTATGCCCCTTTATACTATAGAACGTTCTTCCGTTTATTCTCGCCTTAGCACCTGTATAATAGATGTTGGGATCATCTGGTCCAAGAGGCATCTGACCCGCAACCAAAATCTCGCCTTTTTTTACAATATCACCTTTTCTAACCATCGGCATTCCTTTATAGGTTGCGATATAAGTAATCAGCGCATCACGCTTAGCTATAATATTGCTAGGTGTGTTGTCCTCCTGCATTTTAGGTTTAGGGACTGTCTCTGCAATTTGAACAAGCAAACGGGTTCCTTCGAATTTGATACCTGTCCATATAATCTCAGGATATTTATTAATGAGGTAACTCTCAGCTTCTCTTAACGGCAGCTTTGATTTGAGTTTTCCTGCGGCATAACCTTTTTCCTCTAAAGTATGAATAATATCCATACTGCTTATCTGCTCATTACCCTCCACTTCTACAAGCCACACAAAAGAGGATAACAGCCAAATGATTATGATAAATACTCCGACTCCTAATGTAAGCAGCTTCCTTCTTTTATATTTGTGGGCTACAAATGGCACACCTTTTTTGCTGTGCGCTTTAAATCTACATCTTGCTTTTTTAGCACAAGGTTTTAACCTTTTAAAATCCTTGATGCTTGTTTTAAAGTACACCTTGTCATCTTTCTTTTGCATATCCCATAGGTAGATGCCATTATTTACAGCAAGATTGATAAATCTTTCCATTGAAAAACCACTTACTTCTACTATAACATACCCTCGTAAATAATTCCACAATGTTAAAAACAAAGTCACTCCCCCTTATCTCATACTATAAATCCAACCTGAATGATGTGTCCCTTAATACATATTCTTTCAGCTGTCATATTTTTAGCTTCTAATTCAATCCCATCAATAACCAGTATGCCTGATTTTGTATGAAGTCTGATTTTTTGAGCTGTATACTCTATAAGACTATTAAAATTCTCAATGATTATTTCTTGATTCCCCGTCAATGTAATAACCGGTAGATTAATAATGACTTCTTTTGGAATATCTAAAGCCTCTGTAAGCTGCTCTTTCAGGCTGTCTTTTCTCAAATAATTTTTTTTCCCTTTTTCCTTCATGCGCATACATCCCCCTTATACTTAATCATATGCTGTTTCTTGGACATGTAGACTAAAAAAACAGGCAACAGCCTGCAAATAAATTTGCTAAGCTATTGCCTATTTTAAAAAGAATACTTACTATTTAGCAGCTAACCAAGCATCTAACTGTGCTTGTTTTTCTGCAATGATGGTGTCAGCTCCAGCAGCCTTAAATGCTGCGATTGCTTCTGGAAGCATTTTTTCTGGATCTACTGTACCTGTTTCCATTGCTGGAACATATTGATCCCAAAGGTTTACACACTGTGCAATTTCTGTTTTCACTTTATCCGCATTAAATACAAATCCAAGGGTTTTTGTAGGTGTAGAAGAATCATTAAATTTCTTGAAGTTTTCCCATTTAGCTGGGTCTTCATTATCCCATAAGTAGTTAACAAATTGATTACCAAACATCCAACCTGAACCTGGGTTGTATTTTGCATTCTCTGGACCTGCTTTAATGACGCCGTCACTGACTTTATCATAATGAACGCCTTCAATACCAAAGTTGATTAAATTATTAAGTATAGGATCAGTGTTAAAGAGTTCTAAGAACATTAAAGCTCTTTCTGGATTCTCAGAAGTTCTTGAAATAGCCTGCATAGAACCTGTTGTTTCTCTATTAGACATAACTGGAGGTGTAAGCTCTACCTGAACGAATGGATAACCCATTGCATTGCTTTCTTCTGCATCTTTTCCTGGTTTAAGTGATCTTACAGCTGCAAATACTTTACCTGCTTTTTGATCTGCAGAATAATCATCTATTGTCGCTGCATCTTCACGAATGTACCCTGCTTTATAGAATTGATGCATTGCTTTGAAGAATTCCATAGTTTCTGGTGCTTCTAATTCATTAAATACTTTCATATCTTTTGAGTCATTCCATACAACACCTGGATATCTTTCATCACCAATTCTATCGAAATCTAATAATCTAAAAGGTGATTCTCCAATAACGGCCTCTAATGCATACATACCTGCTTCTTTTTCTTTAATCGTTTTAAAGAATGGTTCCATATCTGCAAGCGTTTTTACACCTGAGAAATCCATATTGTATTTTTCAGCAATATCTTTACGTATTACAAGACCCCATTGATGTGCTTTTTCTTTATTAGCAGGAATAGCATAATTTATCCCATCAATCTGTGAACCTGATAAGAAGTCTGCACCAATTAATTCTGCTGTTTTGGGTGCATATTTAGGTAATAAATCATTGAGTGGAACAAAAGCGCCTTTTCCTGATTGTTGTGTGTAATTATTTGCCCAGCTAGCTGTAAAGCAGATGTCAAATTTTTCTCCTGCTGATATCATCGCCTGCATTTTATCTGGATAAGTTCCCCAGTCAAAACAGTTGAGTTTAACGGTTGCGTTAAGGTCTGTGTTCTCTGCAATATATTTATTAACCTCTGCTTCAACTTTAGCCACATCTTCTTGCGCGCCATTCCCGATAAAGTACCAAGTCAGTTCAACTGGTTTTGATAAATCAACCTCTGGTGCTTCTGCTGCTGGTGTTTCTGCTGCTGGTGCTTCCGCTGTAGTTGCTGCATCAGCAGGCTTTACCTCAGCCTTATCACCACTACAACCTGAAAGCACCATACTCATTGCGCATACAGTACCTAAGATAGATACAAACCCCTTTTTTAATAATTTCATACGTTCTCCTCCTAATTAAATTAGATTAAAAATATTTATATTAAACCCTCTATTCTTTTGTAGCTCCCAGTGAAATCCCCTTTTCAAAGTACCGCTGAAAAAATGGATACGCAAGAATAATAGGTCCAATAGCAACAATTGCCAGAGCCATTCTGGCTGTTTCAGATGGAATGTCTTTTAGATTAACATTTCCCCCTTTAGTAATCATGGCCAGATTGCTGATTTTTGACTGTACATTATACATCAGATACTGTAGATTAAATAATTCTTGTTTTTCTATAAACAGAAGCGGACCATACCAGTCATTCCAGTACACTAACATACTAAACATCATAATCGTTGCAAGGGCTGGCTTTGCCAACGGCACAACTATTTTAAAGAAAATCCTAAATTCGCCCGCTCCATCAATTTGAGCTGCTTCGATAAGTGATTTTGAAACATTGGTCTTGTAAAAGGTTCGTATAATCATGACATAAAAAGCACTGAACAATGACATTAATATAAGTGCCCAAAGTGTATTTTTTAGCTTGAGTACATTGACATACACCATATAAAGTGGCACAAGCCCTCCCGAAAATAACATGGTTACAACAATAATCACATTAAAAATACCTCTGTATTTAAAATCATCTCTTGATAACGGATAGGCATACATAGCCATCACTACAAGCCCTATAATACTTCCTACTACCGTTACAAATATAGAAACCCCATACGCTCTTATAATCGAGTTAATATTTTTCAGTATGTACGTATAGGCAGATAAACTGAGTTTGGACGGCCAGATCGTATAACCACCACTTGCCAATGCTGTCTCATCGGTAAAAGATACTGCAAATACCAGTAAGAGCGGATAGATACAAGCTATAGCCAATAGTATGAAAATAATATGTAATATCACATTAGTAGTTTTAGAAATTTGTATCCCTGCTTCACTATCTACGTTTTTTATAGCTTTCAATACTTTCACCTCCCCTATATAATGGCACTCTCTTTATCATATTTTCTAACAAGTGCATTAAAAGAAAGAATAACTACCAGACCTAAAACCGCCTGATAAAATCCTGCTGCGGAAGCTAAACCTACATCCCCAGTCTGAACAAATGCACGATACACATAAGTATCAATGGTATTGGTTGCATTTTGCAACGGTCCCATATTCCTTGGCACTGAATAAAAAAGACCCATATCTGTATAAAACATTCTTCCTAACCTTATAAGGACAAGTACAATCGCCAGCGGCACTAAGCTTGGTATGGTAATATGCCATATCTGTTGAAACCTCGAAGCACCATCTACTGCGGCCGCCTCAAAGAGTTCTTTATTAACCCCTACAATGGATGCCAGATAAACAATCGTATCATATCCTGTCCATTTCCATGTATTGACCGCGATCAAGATATAGGGCCAATACTCTGGGGAAGTATACCAAGCAATTTTTTCTTTCCCAAAAAATTCAAGTATACGGTTAATCACACCAAATTCATTGCTTAAGAGCCCCATTGCTAAATAACTGATTACTACCCATGATAAGAAGTATGGTATAAAAAATAAGCTTTGATAAACTTTACCAGCCCTTTTATTTCTTAATTCATTAAGTGCAATAGCTATAAGTACAGGAACTATAACCCCTATAACAATAAATGCAAAGTTATAGCCTATCGTATTTCTCGTAATCGTCCATGCCGTATTAGAACCAAATAAATATTTAAAATTATCAAACCCTACCCATGCCGTACCAAATAGATTGTTGTAGTTATCCATCCTTCTAAAGGCGAATACAAGTCCAAACATCGGTAGATAATTGTTAGCTAACATAACAATTATCCCTGGCAGCAGCATCAAAAACAGCGCCTTATTTTTGATCAATTCGCTGAGTAATCCCGTTTTTCTTTTAGGTTTCACCTTTATATCAGCTGCTTGTAAATGTTCTGTTTTAGTCTCACCATTCATTAGCTCTCACCTCTCCTCTTTTTCATGTTATTACTTTTTAACATTTTTTGTAATAGAATATGTTGTCTGTTAGTTAACATTTATTTGCTTCACCTACCTTTAAAATTTACAACAATATATTCCATTTACAGCAATTATTTTTTGATAGTTTTATACAAACAAGCTGTTATGTTTTTCAATAAAAAAGAAGCCTATCTTAATGGCTTCTTTTTATAATTCTCCTGACAAATACTTGTCTTTGTATTCTGTAGGGGTCATATTCACATATTTTTTGAAGATCTTAGAGAAATAATGCGGATCTTGAATCCCTACCAGTTCTGCTACTTCATAAGTTTTATATTTCTTATCTTTAAGAAGCTCTTTTGCTTTCTCAATCCGAACTTCACTTAAATACTCTACAAAATTTTTACCTAACTCTTTTTTAAACATTCTGCTCAAGTAATAAGTACTGACATATGTATAATCTGCCAGTTCATTAAGCGTAATGGATATGGCATAGTTATCGCAAATATATTTCATGGCATTTTGTAAAATTTGATTAATACTCTTTTTGTTATATTTATTAATACGTTTAACAATATTTCCTGCCACCTGTTCTAATAGTTCATGAAGATCTTTAATATGTGAAGCTGTTTCAATCATTTTATATAAGCTAGATATATCTTTATTAATTTCTCTTTCTACTGTTTCTAAGTTTTTTATGGAAATCCTTATATTATTAATCTCATAGATCAGATTCCAGTAAAAGGTCTTGATTTGCTCTGGTTCAATGCTTGTTTCCAAAACCTTATCTTTAATGGCCGCTAAAATATATTTAACATTGTCTTCGTTTCCTGTCTTTATTGCTTCATAAAGACGTTTATCATACCCTTCTGAAATCCAACTATCTTCTGTTTTATAAAACCCGTTTAAGTCTCTATAAAGAATAATAGAACTATCGCCCAGATAAAACCTATAGGACAATCCATTTTTGCATTCCATCATTTTTTCGTGGAGTTTCTCTACGCCTTTGCCTTTAGTACTAATAGCAATGGTTACGGTAAAATCAAAGCAGCTCTCTACCAACTGCTGAACGCTATTTGCTTTTTTATAAACGCTATCTACTAATAACTCTTTATTTTCTACAGGCAAAATAACAAATGCAATCTGTTTATTGTTAAGTACAATTTTTTCCACTTTAAAAGTTTCGGCAAACATCTCCTCAACTGTATTAATAATACCAAACTGATACAGCTGCCGTTGATACGGTTCTTTCTTTTCAGATTCTTCATCTATTTCTATAATCATCATAACAAACTCATTGATATTAAGACCATATAAATCAAAACCCTCATTAATATCTTCCTCGTTAATGGTAATCTGAAAAATAATATCATATAAAAGCTTTTCTTTTAAAAGAGGGATGCTTTCTTCAAAACATCTTTTCAGTTTCTTAATCTCAAGCTGATCTTCCTTTTGGTATTTCAGCTCAATAACAGCTCTTTTTACGACCTCACATAACTCTTCAATACTGGATGGTTTCAAAATATAATCAAATGCTCCAATTTTGATAGCCTCTTGCATATAAGTAAATTCTCTATAGCCTGATAAGATAATAAACTTACTGTTAGGCACAATATTTTTGGCTCGCTTAATCATCGTCAACCCGTCAATTTCCGGCATGCTGATATCTACAAAAACAATATCTGGCCTGAGCTCTTCCATTTTTTCAAGTCCATCCACGCCGTCCCAAGCTTCACCGCAGACTTCGCACTGAAACTTTTTCCAATTAATAATATTGATAAGTCCTTTTCGAATAGTTGGTTCATCATCAATAATTAATACTTTAAACATATTTGCCCTCCTTAATAGTTGATAGGAATCGTCAGTTGAACTTTTGTATAGCTTTCATAAACACTTTCAATGCTTAGACCATACTGCTGTCCAAAAAACAACTTTATTCTGCCATTAACATTTTCAAGCCCTATGCCTTTTCTATGCCGCAGCAGCAAATAATCATCATTGACTTCTTGAAATTTCTTATTTAATGCACAGACCTCTTCTTCTTCGAGCCCTTTGCCATTATCTACCACTTCAATATAGACCGTCTCATCTTTCTTCTTTATAGTTAATTTGATGATGCCTTTCTTCCTCATGCGGTCTATGCCATGATAAATCGCATTTTCAACCAAAGGCTGTAAAAGCAGTTTAGGAACTTGCCCATTTAAAAGGTCTTCATCTATATCGCTTTCATAAGTGAGTCTCTCCCCATACCGATTCTTCATAATCAAAATATAACTGTCTATATATTTTAGTTCCTGTCTCAGAGGGACCAATGGATTCCCCTTACCTATACTAGCCTCCATAATAGACCCTAAAGAGGTTACCATATCTCTTATTTCAGGAACATTATTAAGCTGTGCCATCCAGTTAATAGATTCCAGTGTATTAAAAAGAAAATGAGGATTTATCTGTGCCTGAAGCGCTTTTAATTCAGCTTCCTTTCTGGTCAATTGCTCTTTATAAACACGGTTAAGCAAGATATCTATTTCTTTTGACATCTGATTAAAACATTTACTCAAATAACCTAGTTCATCACTTCTATCTACCTGCACTTCATAGTGAATATTCTTTTCTTTTACTCTCTTTATACCATACACTAAGCGATTGATAGGCTCAATAATATCATATGCCATAAGAATACTAAAAACTGACAAAATCAAAATAGTACAGATGGTGATAAGAATAAACATACTTCTAAAAGCAAAAAGTTCTTCATTTAGCTTGCTTAAAGAGCTTTCCGTCGCAATAATCCAACTGCCGCTACTTGCCTTCATATATGCCAAAAGAGTATCTTTTTCTTTATCTTCAATATAATCCCATGTTTTAGAATCATTCATTTCAAAGCGGCTACTAAGCTGATCTTTCAGGTAGGGCTCTGTTCCAATAATCCAAGTGCCTTTTTCCGAGAAAATATTAATATTTTGCATAAACTCTGTAGAGAATTCACTATATACACTTCTTAGAAAATCCCTGTTAATGCAAATGGCCATAAGGCCTATTTCATTAAAATAGTCTACGTCATAAACCATTCTAATCAAATATAGATTTTTTATATTTCCTTTTTCATCTGTATCTAAAAACCACTCTGGCTTTTGGCCCGCTTGTCTCGCTGCTTCTAGGATCTGCTCATAAGGAATATCCTCCTCAATACTGGCTCGTCCACTATTTAAATCATACGTGTAAAAAACCTTACTTTTAGAAATCAGTGCAATAGATTGAATTTCCTTTCTTGAAAGGCATACTTTTCTTAAAAGATTATTAGCATAAACCCGTATTGTATAATAGTCAAAATCTTTTAATAATCTTTTATCCTCATTCAGTACTTCATAAATATTGGTATCGTATAAAAGATCTTCTGAAATATCTATGATATTTTTAGTAAAATCATTCATTCTTAACTCAATCATTTTTAACGTATCAATGGCATAAGTGACAGACTTTTTTTGAATAATTCTCTCCGTATTTCTATAAAGCATAACGCCCATAAAAATCAATGGAATAATAATCTGTATGGAAAATAAAAGTAAAAGTTTTTGTTTAATTGATATCCGTTTATAAACTTTCAGGCAATAATTAAGCATAGTTTCCTCCGCAAAACGGTTAGTCTTTTTTAATTTTACCGCTCATCGCCTCACTCACTTGCTGATAGACTTCTTCTGGTAAAATTTTTCCTTCTAATACTTGAGGGAATTGTTTAATGATAAGATTTTCCCATATCCCCCTGTCAATAAAACTGTCCACCGGTCCCACCAATTCCTTGGCACCAGCAACTAGCTCCTCTCCCTTTCTAGACATGACCGTTGTATTGTGAAGCTCTTTAGGCAAATTAATATTGCTGATTAATCCTGATCCTTCTGAAAATAGAGCAGCTGTTTTAGGTGAGGTCAATTCCTTTAATAACAAGATGCAAGCTTCTTTTATTTCCTCATCTTCCCAAGCTTTTTGACTCATATGAAATATCCCATTGCCGCAGCCATAAATAATAGAACTTTTGTCCGCTTTTCCACCTTCAATCATAGGAAAAGGAATGATATCAACCGTTGAATCTTCTGCCCCTAAGGCATTATCCCCAATAAACCAAGAGCCTTGCACAATCATTGCAGCTTTTTTATCAAGAAATAAATCATTACGTTTTTTATCATCCAAAAAAAAGGTTTGTTCTGGAAAAGCGCCTGCATCATAAAGCCTCTTCATATAGTTCATACCCTCTATATAACAAGATTTAATCTCTCCTTTTTCATCAAAAGGATGTTCTACATCTGTTTTGCCCCCCAACTTCATCACAATATTTTGATAGATATAACTTCCTTCTGGTGTTGCATTATAGGCTATAGGTATAATATCATTTTCCCTAAAAATACGCACAGCCTCTAAAAGTTCATCAAAATTGGTAGGTATTTTTACACGATATGTATTAAATAAGTCTTTATTAATAAATAGTCCCTCGTAAATGATTTCTAGAGGCAAGCCATAAACCCTATCATCAACTGTTACATAATCCCAAGTTGCCTTTCTGAACTGATCATACCATTCGGGGTTTTGCTTTAATAACTCAGTTAAGTCCGCAACCTTTCCTTGTTCGACAAGTAGTCTGAAATCTGAACCAGGCCATAACCCAAAAACACTCGGGTCATTCCCACTGGCAAAATCCGTTTTTAAAACAAATAAAAAATCTTCACCTGCCATTGATTTATTAACAATATCAATCTGCGGGTAACGTTCATTAAATTCTTTCAAAATATTTTTTAAGCGCACAGACTTACTGTCATAAGCTGCCCAGCTACTGATAAATTGAATTGTAGATTTTTCTGAAATTTCATCAATAGGAGAAGTTGTAATATCTTGTTTAGTCCCCGATAAATAATAAACAAATAAAAAAATAAAACATAAAACGATGACTGTTAATGAAACAATATATTTCTTTCCCATGGCCCCATCCCTTTTAATGATTTAATTAAATTTTAAAACCCTCTCATAACTCAAGCAATAAAATCAATAAAAACCTCTCTCTCTTATCAAACACTTTTATAAAATTTTAACATATTTTCGACTTTTTGGATACTTCTAATAAATATTATTTCATTTTTCAAATTAAGCTTTATATTGACGATACCCTTAAGGTATACTCTCCCTATTTAATACTCTACAATAATGCTTTTATTTTTTAAATGCATAATTTTGCACTTTTACATGCTACAAAAAAATACTCCTTAATTACAACAAGGGATAACGCTCTTTAAAGCTGTTATCCCTTGTTGAATAGTCTATTCGTTTTACCTGTCCCGCCTCATCGTTAAAAATATAAACCTCACCATTATTTGGCTTATTCGAATTGACTGTACTTCTCAAAACGTTCTTCAAATAAACGCTTTGCTTCACCTACTAGCGGTGTCGGTCTATAATCATTCTTTTCTGTAACAGAAGATATAGAGCAAGGGATTACCTGATGATTTACAGCGACTATACCTTTCTCCTGTAACTCAAAAGTTTGTTGATAGATAAAAGCATCCTTGTCAGAAGGGTTTCTATTCCCGCCAAAGCAAAAATTCCCCATACTATAAACAATCTGGACCCCTTTATATACTTCTATCCCTTGTATGACATGGGGATGAGATCCCAGTACCAAATGCACCCCCTCATCAATAACAAATCTGGCTAATTCTTCTTGCGCTTTAACAGGATAATAAACACCTTCTTCACCCCAGTGAAACATAACAATGATTAAATCGGAGCGCTCCTTCGCTTGAGTAATTAGTCCACGTAATTGTTCTTTAACCCAATTGTCACTGGTCCATCCCTTAAACCCTATAACACCCACTTCAATGCCATTAACCTTGTGATAAAAAATATCCTGTTCTCCAAAAAAGCCAATACCAGATTCCTTAAGTATTTTTTGGGTCTCTCTATAACCTATTTCTCCATAATCTCTTGTATGATTATTTGCTAAATTAACTGCTTCAATACCAGCATTTTTTAAAATATGAACATAATCAGGCTCTCCTTTAAAAACAAACTCTTTTTCAGTAAAAACTGTGGCAGTTGTCAGCGGCCCCTCCAAGTTAACTAGCGTCAGATCATCACTTTCAAAAATCTCCCTCACATTTTCAAAAAAATAGTCATATCCCTTTTCCTGTGCAACTTGGTCAAACCGATTCCATTGACTTTGGCCTGGATAATACCCCAAAGTACAGTCCCCCGCTGCTGTTAAAGTTAAGGTTGGGTATTTTGGCTTTTCAGGCACTTCAATCTCCTCATTTTCTAAAGCAACATTGATGACAGCACTGCTTTCATCTCCTTTCTCTTGCCAAACAGTCTCTTTGATAACTTCCACTGTTTGCTGCTCTTCCCGCTCTAAACTGTATGTATTTTTTATAATATTTACACCTATTCCTAAAAGCACTGTGGTAAGCACCACCAGTAGCCCAATGGTCAAAAGTAACTTTTTCATATCTACCCCCATATGTATAATAGCCTCATCACCTTTATCGTATAATAATTATTTCTCAAAATCAACATCCTAATCTGCTGATTTTAATGAATGGTTATATTTTGTACAACATTGGTTAAAATAGCACTATTAGTCTCAATACGTTATAAAGGATGGTGAAGTATGTTTAAAAAAATAGCTCTACTATTTTTAATAAGTTTTTCTTTTGGGAACACGCTATACGCTTCCCTTAATCATGCACCTACAACTAATGACACTGCCGTTCCCACCTCACTAGATACCACAAAGACCGATTGGTGGTTCATAAGAAACAAAGAGCATAAGCCGCCGGAGTTTAATAACAAACTCCCTTATAGACTTGAAGATTACGACGCCTTCTCCCTTGGAGACACAAGTCGCAAGGTCATTTATCTTACCTTTGATGAAGGTTATGAAAAAGGTTACACCCCACTTATATTAGATATTTTAAAAGAAAATAATGTTAAAGCGATATTTTTTGTAACCACCACTTATATCACAGGCAACCCTGATATTATTCAACGCATGTATGAAGAAGGCCATATTGTTGGCAATCACACAACCTCTCATCCTTCAATGCCCAAACTAACAGAAGATGAAGAAAAATTTAACCTTGAACTAACAACGGCGGCTGATAAATATAAAGCCATTACGCATCAAGATATGCCCCCATACTTTAGGCCACCCATGGGCCACTATTCCGAGAAATCCCTCGCTATGACCAAGGCGTTAGGTTATAAAACAATCTTTTGGAGCTTTGCTTATCCTGACTGGGACACAACCAAACAGCCACAACCAGATAAGGCCAAAGAGATGATGCTAAGCGGACTTCACAATGGTGCTATCTACTTACTCCACGCTGTTTCCAAAACAAACACTGAAGTACTCGGAGATTTTATAAAAGAAGCTAGGGTATTAGGTTATGAATTTGAACTGCTTCCTTAATATTTTGCAAAAAATAAGACGGTACTGTTGAGAATAAAAACTTTCAACAGTACCGTCTATTTTTATAGAAATGATTTGTTCTAAGTTGTTGCAAACTTAAATTGCTGAGATCTAATAATCGTTGATAAAATAAAATTGATTATAAAATAAATAAGACTTAACAGGATGAACAGCATAAATACTTGATCCGATGTGGCGAAACTTCCCATCAAAATCATCCCTCTACCTGTTAACTCTTCAATACCCGCTGCCCAAAGAAAAGAAGTGTCCTTAATAACCGTTACAAACTGTGACAATAGGGACGGCATCATATTTCGGATAGCCTGTGGCAATATGATGTGTGCCAACACCTGCACTTCACTAAAACCTTGGGAGTAAGCCGCTTCATACTGTCCTATCTTTATCGAATTAAGTCCACCTCTTACAATCTCAGCTATAATAGAAGCTGTAAAAAGTGTCAATGCTAATATACCGCTATTTACTGCCCCAATACGTACTAAAAATCTCATGGCAAGTATCCATAAGAGCAGGGGAGTATTTCTAAAAAGTTCGATATATATCGTACTTATTTTGTTTAAAACTTTAATAGAACTATTTCTCATAACTGCTAAAACAATTCCTAGTACTAAACTTAATACAATGGTTATAACCGCAATATAAAGTGTTAGCCCAAGGCCATTTAACAGAAATTTTATATTCACCGGTGTCAAAATACTACGCATCTGCTATCTCTCCTCTCGTATCAGCACATATTCTTTTATACACGACTTACCCGTGCAACTTTTGGGGTCTCTTTACTAACCTGCTCTAATCTCTTAGCTAACCGCGTTAGAGGGTAACACAGGCAAAAATACAAGATACCTGTTGCCACATAAGCTGGTCCCCAATAAAGATTGCCGCTTGACCACGAATCGGCATGATACATCAGATCGCCGCCTGCAATAATTGCAAGTACGGATGAGTTTTTAATCAGATTGACAGAAACATTGGTTAAAGGTGGCAAAATAATCATTTTAGCCTGTGGCAAGATAATATAAAACATGGCTTCCCAATAGGTAAATCCCTGTGAATACGCCGCTTCCATCTGACCTTTAGGAATAGAATTAATACCTGATTTAACCACTTCTGCAACATAAGCTCCTTGGTAAATACCTAGTCCTAAGAAACCTATCAAAAATACAGGCAATACAATACCTATATAAGGGAGTCCATTGTACCAAAAAAAGATTTGAATAAGCAAAGGTGTGTTTTGGATAAGCTCTACATAACTCCTACTTATTGTTTTCAAAACTTTACTTTTTGAAGTAGAGAAAATACCAAAAATAGTTCCTAATAACAGCGCTAATAGCAGCGCTGTTATAGAAACACTTAATGTAGTAAGTAACCCATCTTTAAAGATGGACCAGTCCAAAAATAGAGCTTTCCACTTTAAGAGTGAAAAAGGGTGATTCATTATTTAATACCCCATTTTTCAATTAAGCCATCTAATTCACCATTTGATTTCATTTCACCGATTAAATCATCTACAACCTTTGCTAAATCTGTATTTGATTTTTTGCTTGCAACACCGTACTCCTGTGGACTGAATCTATCTGGAAGAATCTCTGAGTTATCATCAACATAACCGTTTAAGATCGCCGCGTCTACTGAAAAAGCGTCTACTCTTCCTGATTCAAGTGCCGCTTTAATCTCTGGATAACTTGCATACTCTGAGAATTTAACGCTGATGCCTTGTTCCGTAGCTGCTTCTTCTAAAGCTTTTTTGCTCGTAGCACTTTGAGCCACACCTATCGCCTTACCATCTAAATCTTTATAGCTTGTAAAACCTTTATCTTTTTTAACAAGTAAAGCCACACCATCTACAAAATAAGGTTGTGAAAAGTTATAACTTTCTTTTCTTTCTTCTGTGATTGTAAAGGTTGCTATAACTAAATCTAATTCGCCGCTATCAAGAAGAGGTCCTCTTGTCTTAGCTGTAACAGCTTGAACTTCTATTTTATTTTCATCCCCTAATACTTCTTTAGCTATCGCTTTAGCAATATCAATTTCCATTCCTTCAACAACTTCTGTTGCAGGATCTTTATACCCAAATTTAGGTACATCGACTTTTACACCTACTTTAAGTACACCATTGTCTTTGATTTTTTGAACATTTGGGGTATCCGCTGTTGCCTCTGCTGGTGCTTCAGTTGCTGTCTCAGCTGGCGCCTCTACAGCAGGTGTTTCGGTAGGTACTGGTGCTGTTGCTCCTGTACCACACCCTGTAAATACAGTCATAAGCGCTAAACTTAATACTAATGCAAACTTTTTCATTTTTTAATCCTCCTTATGATTTTTATTTTAAAATTTTACTTAAAAAGCTTTTTGTTCTAGAATGAGTTGGGGCAGTAAAGAAATGTTCTGGTTTACCCTCTTCTAAAATCTCTCCCTCATCCATAAAAATAACCCTGTCAGCCACCTCTCTTGCAAATCCCATTTCATGGGTGACAACAATCATCGTAATTTTTTCATGGGACAATTTAATCATAACATCTAAAACTTCCTGAATCACCTCTGGATCCAGTGCTGATGTAGGTTCATCAAATAACATAATTTTAGGATGCATATTAAGAGCCCTTGCGATGGCTACCCTTTGTTGCTGTCCTCCAGAAAGCTGTGCTGGATACGCATGGGCTTTATCCTGTAACCCTACTTTATCCAAATATTCCAAAGCTGTTTTTTGAGCTTCCTCTTTTTTTACTTTCAAAATTTTAATAGGCGCTAATGTACAGTTCTCCAGCACGGTCATATGTGGGTAAAGATTGAACTGCTGAAACACCATGGCCGCCGATTCCCTAACTTCCCTTATGGGAGCTCTTTTAGCTGTTATTTCAATATTGTTGACTTTGATAGTTCCTGCTGAAGGTTTCTCAAGATAATTAATGCATCTAATTAAAGTGCTTTTTCCCGAACCACTTGGTCCTATGACGACTAATTTCTCACCTTCCTGCACCGTAAGATTTATGTTTTTTAAAACATGTAATTTCCCAAAATGCTTTTCTACATTTCTAAGTTCTATCATTCTACTCCCCCTCTTTAGCATTTTTAGTCTTTATAGATACCTTTAACTAGTTTGATAACATTTTAAACAACATAAAAAGAGATACTATTTATTTTGACTAATACCTCTTTGTATTATTTCATATTTAGTTAAATATAGACATTAGACTTTTTTTAATTATAATATAGGATTCATATAAATACAAACATTTTTTTACCAGAAATTATTTATTGTGTATTTTTATACTTTGTACCCCTTCAAAATACAGAATAGAATAAAATATTGTATACATTAAAAGAGGTGACATCTTTCAAACAATGTCCACCTCTCTCTTCATTTTCTTACTAATGATTTATTATTCTTCCAATTATTCTACCGTCACTGATTTGGCTAAATTCCTGGGTTTATCCACGTCATTGCCTCTTGCTAATGAAGCATAATACGCCACCAGTTGTGTAGGCACTACTGATAAAATAGGCATTAAAAGGTCATCTGCTGCTGGAATATAGATGGTATCATCAGCTACTTTAGCAATCTCTTTATTCGTGTCTTTTGCAATAGCAATAACAAACGCACCTCTTGCTTTTACCTCTTTGATATTAGAGATCATTTTTTCTGCTAGATCATCTTGTGTTACCACACAAAATACAGGAATTCCTTTTTCGATCAGTGCAATGGTACCATGTTTAAGTTCTCCTGCTGCAAAAGCTTCTGTATAAATATATGAAATCTCTTTAAGCTTCAAAGCGGCTTCTTGAGCTGTCATATAATCCAGCCCTCTTCCCAAATAAAAAGCACTTTTTGTATCTTTAATATCTTTCACGATATCTTCAATCACTTCTTTATTTTCTAAAATCTGTGCAACGGCTGCTGAAAGCCCTTCTATTTTGTCAACAATTTCACTATATTTATCTTGTGTAATTGTTTCTCTTTTCAGTGCAAAATCCAATGCTACCATATAGAAAGCAACAATCTGCGCAGTATAGGCTTTCGTAGACGCAACAGCAATCTCAGGTCCTGCCCATGTATAAAATACGTCTGTAGCTTCTCTGGCTACTGATGAGCCTACTACATTTGTTATCGCCAGTACTCTGGCTCCTTTTGATTTTGCAAGCTTCATAGCTGCCAGTGTATCTGCTGTTTCACCAGATTGAGATACAACGATTAAAAGTGTTTTTTCATCTATAAATGGATTGCTATATCTGAATTCTGAAGCAATATCCACTTCTACCGGAATTTTAGCTAACTTTTCTATAGCATATTTACCGACTAAACCTGCATTATAAGCTGTACCGCAGGCAACAATATAAACTTTAGTAATGTCTTCTAGTTGTTCTTTAGTCATTTTAATATCATCTAAATGAATCATTCTATTAGCATCTAGTCTTCTGATGAGCGTTTCTTTAATAGCTTGAGGCTGGTCATAGATTTCTTTCAACATAAAGTAATCATAACCACCTTTTGAAGCTGCCTCAATATCCCAGTCAATTGTCTTTACTTCTTTATTAACTAAATTTTTATTTTCATCATACACTTTGAGGGCATTGTCTTTAATATGCACAACTTCCCCATTTTCTAAGAAATAAACTTCTCTGGTATATTTAAGAATAGCTGGAACATCAGATGCTACAAAAAACTCTTCTTTACCAAGACCTACAATAAGTGGACTTTCTTTTCTTACTGCAACTAATTCATCTGGATGATCCACTGCAACTACACCTAGTGCATATGCGCCTCTTAATTGTTTGATTGCAGCATAAACAGCTTCTATCAAGTTCCCAGTATAGTATTTATCAACCAAGTGCACAATCACTTCTGTATCAGTTTCTGATTTAAAAGTATAGCCTTCTGCAATAAGCATCTCTTTGATTTCCATATAATTTTCAATAATACCATTGTGAACAACAGCGATGGTTTCTTTTTCATTAAGATGAGGATGGGAATTAACATCTGATGGTTCCCCATGAGTCGCCCATCTTGTATGGCCAATGCCAACATGACCTAAAATAGGCATCTCTTTTAAATAGTCCTCCAAAATACTCAAACGACCCTTTTTCTTAGCAAATGCGATAGTTTCCTTATTCTGATTAATAGCTATCCCCGCTGAATCATATCCGCGATATTCAAGCTTTGATAACCCATCAATAATAACTTCTTCTGCACTTCTTTTTCCTACATAACCTACAATTCCGCACATAATAAATAAACCTCCTGATATTTGATTTTTTTTAGTATCAGGGAAATTCACTTTAGACTTTTTGTTCTAAAAATCGCTTTTTAGGTTTGTGAGTCTATTTAGGCTGTGAAACCTCTAGAGTATCCGCCGAATTTTCGATAACCCTAGTCCTCGTCAACTTGTCATTTTCCAAGTTCTGGCGCTTTTTTGTTTTTATTTCCCACGGTTCATTATATCATAATATCCAATTATTGCTACACTAAAATTTAAATTTCTCTTTTTTAATTTTTATTTTAAAAAAGTAGAACATCAAATGCTCTACTTTTTTAGGGTTTATTTCCTTGGTAACCATCCTTTAACTGTTTCTTTAATAGCCATTTTCAGTTGTTTAGCTTGTTCTTCTGTCAGCTGCTTATTTGCTACGCCTTCTTCTACTGCTTTGTAATACTCTTTAAGCACTTGTCTTTTAAACTTTTTAGTAGATATTCTTTCAGCTCTTAATACATCTTCTAGTTTTTTGCCTTCCTTGATATAATTAGCGAGTTCTGTGCTATCTACACCAAAACACTTTAATGTCCTTTCAATCACCTTAAAGTTATCTAATACGAAAGGTTGTGGTCTTATGCTATTATTCGGTGCTGGAGTTGCTGTTGGCCTTGGCGTTGCTGT
>JARBTY010000184.1 GCA_029239935.1 Clostridia bacterium
ATTGCAACAACGACTATTTTAGGGTATTCGGCAATGGCTGGTATAGTTGGAGGTGGAGGACTTGGAACCATAGCTATTAATTATGGGTATTACAGATATGAAAAAGGTATTATGATCGTGACGGTTATACTGCTTATTATCATTGTACAAATATTACAAGAAGTTGGCATGAAAATCGCCGATAAAACAGATAAACGAAAATAGCAACAACACAAAATAACTTATAACAGGAGAGATAACGATGAAAAAAATAATCTTAGGACTTATAGCATCTGCACTTACAGTATCCCTTTTTGCAGGATGTGGTGCAAAAGAAGATAATAAAATTGTAGTAGGGGCTTCAGTAACACCTCATGCTGAAATTCTAGAGCAAACTAGAGAAATCCTTAAGGAAAAGGGCTATGAGTTAGAAATCAAAGAATTTACTGACTATGTACAGCCAAATCTTACCCTTGAGAGTAAAGAGTTGGACGCCAACTATTTTCAACATCAGCCTTATTTAGATGATTTTAATGCAGAAAACAAAACCAATATTGTGTCCGTGGCAGCTATTCACTATGAACCCCTAGGTATTTATGCTGGCAGAAGCAAAACCCTCGAAGAGTTACAGGAGGGAGCTATAATCGCAGTACCAAATGATACGACCAATGAAGCTAGAGCTTTGCTTTTACTAGAGTCTTTAGGACTTATTGAAGTAAATCCTGAGGCAGGGCTTACAGCAACGGTTAATGATATCGCAGTAAATCATAAAAACATTCAAATTCAGGAACTGGAATCAGCGCAGCTTGCAAGAGCACTGCCAGATGTGGATTTTGCAGTTATCAATGGAAATAATGCTCTTCAAGCAGGACTTAATGCAGCAACAGATGCGCTTGCCAAAGAAGAACAGGACTCGCTTGCAGCAACAACCTTTGCAAATATCGTTGCGATTCGTAAGGGTGATGAAAGTAGAGAAGATCTTAAGGCTCTCATTGAGGCATTACAAAGTGATGTGGTTAAAAAATTCATTGAAGATAAATATGAAGGTGCAGTTGTACCTATCAATTAATAAATATTTAGAGAGAGCATCCCTTTTACTAAGGGATGCTCTTTGTAGGTAATTGAGTGTGTATTTTATATGAGAACATTGTGTAAATGATAATTGATTTCATATTTTTATTGACAACGGAGAGGAGTACTGCTAAAATACTAATTAAGAATGAGGAAATTGATACTGATTATCAATACTGAATGTTATACTCATGTAAGGAGTGATTGAAATGCCCTTGACCATGTTAACACCAGGAAAAGAAGCGATTATTAATGTCTGTAAGGCTAAGGATTCAACGAAAAAATTTCTGGAAGGACTGGGGATCATGCCAGGTGTCTCAATATCTGTGATATCAGAGATGAGCGGTAATCTTATAGTGAGTGTAAAAGGCTCTAGATTAGCCCTTAACAAAGGTGTAGCTCAGCAGTTGTTAGTGCAGGCCTGCTAAATACTAGAGATTGGCTGTGCATTAAGACCAGTAAGAAGGGAGGCGGTTATATTTATGGAAAGAACTTTAAAACAGTTAAAACCAGGTGAGAAAGCTACAATCATGAAAGTTAGTGGGGAGAGCGCCATAAAAAGAAGAATGATGGACATGGGTATTACCCGTGGAGCTGAGGTTTTAGTTAGAAAAGTAGCGCCTTTGGGAGACCCTATTGAAGTGAATATTAGAGGATATGAACTTACACTTAGAAAAGCTGAGGCAGAAAATATTATTATTGGATAAATAAGAAATACACTTATAGAGCACAAATTTTTTTGAAAACACTTTGATAATAATTATCAGTATCAAAGAAAGGGGAATGTGAGATGCATTACAAATTTGCACTGGTTGGGAACCCTAACTGTGGAAAAACTACGATGTTTAATGAAATCACAGGAAGCACTCAGTATGTAGGGAACTGGCCTGGCGTTACTGTTGAAAAAAAGGAAGGTAAAGCAAGAAGGTTTAAAGAGGATATCAAAATCATTGATTTACCAGGCATCTATTCTTTATCTCCTTATTCAATGGAAGAGATTATAGCAAGAGATTATATTCTTGAAGAGAGACCAGATGTACTCATTAATATTGTCGATTCTACCAATATTGAAAGAAATCTTTATTTGACAACACAGGTTATTGAGCTTGGTATTCCTGTCATTGTTGCTTTAAATATGATGGATGCAGTAGAGGCAAGGGGCGACAAAATTGACATTAAGGCAATAGAAAGGAAGCTTGGTGTGCCGATTATAGGTACTTCGGCTAATAAAGGCAGCGGTATCAACGAGGTACTTCAAAAGGCACTTCAAATTGCAGAGAGTGCAACAGCAGCGAGTGTGCCTGCGGCTATTACAGGGATGTATGATGAGGGCATAGAAGAATATATTACTCAAATAGAAAAAAATGTTGTAGTGCATCTAGGTGGAAAAGTTAAAAACTCAAGATGGAGTGCTTTAAAACTTTTAGAGGGTGACGAAAAAGAGCAGGAAAAATTAAATGTTGCTGATAACCTGCTTAAAGAAATCAAAATTTGTCAGGAAAAATTAGAAAAAGAATATGATAATGATGCAGAAACAGCTATAGCAGATAATAGATATAGGTTTATAACAAGTATAGTTTCTCAAACAGTTAAAAAGAAAATTACTGGTTTAAATCTTACAGTTTCTGATAAAATTGACAAGATAGTAACCCATAGAATTTTAGCTATTCCACTATTCTTAGTTGTGATGTATGGTGTTTTTCAAATCACTTTTGGTACAATTGGTTCTTTTACAATCGATTGGGTGGATGTATTAGTTAATGAAACAATAGCTGGAGCAGTGGGTACAGGGCTTGAGGCTATTGAAGTGGCACCATGGCTTTATGAACTAATTGTAAGTGGTATTATCGGAGGGATGGGAAGCATGTTGGTATTCGTACCACAGATTATGATTCTGTTCTTCTTTTTAGCACTTTTAGAAGACAGTGGTTATATGGCGAGAGCAGCCTTCATTATGGATAGATTGCTTAGAAAAGTTGGGTTAACAGGTAAATCCTTTATTCCTATGCTCATGGGACTAGGGTGTTCAGCCCCTGCTGTTATGAGTACAAGAACCCTTGAAAATGAAAAAGACAGACGTTTAACAATTATACTTACAGGTTTTATATCCTGCGGAGCTAAGCTTCCAGTTTACGCATTATTTGTTTCAGCTTTTTTTGCCAATTATCAAGCAGAAGTTATATTTTCTATCTACATACTAGGGATGGTTGTGGCGATTCTTTCAGGTATTTTATTGAAAAAAACACTTTTTAAAGGAGCAGTTGCCCCATTTGTTATGGAATTACCTCCTTATAGAATCCCTACTTTTAAAGGTTTACTTATTCATATGTGGGATCGTGGTAAAGGATTTATCAAAAAAGCAGGAACAGTTATTTTTGCAGCAGCAGTTGTTATTTGGTTTTTACAATCCTTTAGTTTTTCACTGCAAATGGTAGAAAATCCAGCTAACAGTATCATGGGCTTATTGGGCAAGGCCATTGCACCAATCTTTGCACCTTTGGGCTTTGGTGATTGGAGATCATCAGTGGCACTTCTGACAGGATTAGTAGCTAAAGAGGTGGTTGTAGCGACTATGGGTATCCTTTATGGCTTAGGTGATGTTGGAGAAGAAACAGCAGAACTTGCTACTGTATTACAATCAACTTTCACACCGCTTACTGCTTATGCATTTATGAGTTTCAGCTTATTGTATGTATCTTGTATTGCTGCACTTGGAGCAATAAAAAGAGAAATGAATTCTTGGAAATGGACCTTGTTTACAGCGGGGTACCAAACAGGTGTTGCATGGCTTGTAGCTTTCATTATTTATCAAGGAGGCAGGCTGTTAGGGTTTAATTAATGAGAGGAAATGCTGGATGAGTGTAAAAAAAGGTACCAATATAACTGAATTTAAAGAAAGCCTCAATGGAAAAGGATATCGTCTTACTAAACAAAGACAGGCGGTATTAGAAGTTATAGTCAATAATACAGGCAAGCATTTGAGTAACGGAGAAATTTTTGAGATGGTTAAACAAAGTCATCCAGATATTGGGCTGGCTACGGTCTACCGAACGTTGCCTTTACTTGAAAAGATGAATTTGCTAAGTAAGATTTATTTGGATGATGGGTGCACAAGGTATGAATCCTGTAATCCAAAGGATAGGGCGCATCATCATTTGATATGTATAACTTGCGGTAAAGTCTATGAGGTGCAGGAAGAATTACTGGGAGTTAAAGAAAAGCAAATCTTAGCTGACAAATATTTTAATACAGAAAGTTATATGATTAAATTATATGGGTATTGCTGTGAATGCACAAAAACAAGTAGACTCTAAATGAAAAGAAAGCAGGTGTGGTTATGGTCAACTGGATTATAGGCGGTATCATTATTGGTTTAACGGTGTTTATTATTGTTAAGAGAATCAATAGCATAAGAAAAGGTGAAAGCAGTTGTTGTTCTGGAGGATGCAGTCTAGGTAAAGGTGAATGTAACTGTGACCATAAGCTATAAAAGGCTAAAAAATTTTAAAATATGCTTGAAAATGATTATCAATACTAAAATGTTTGATTTATATTAAAATTTATATCGTGTTAAGAAAGGAGGCAACAAATATGAGTTTAATTCTTGTAGGAGGCCATGACAGGATGCATGATGCTTACAAAGGTGTTTGTTCAAAGAGAGGGCACCGGGTAAAAGTATATACACAATTGCCGGCCAGGTTTGATAAGATGATAGGAAATCCAGATGGCATTATACTTTTTACAGCGACAGTATCCCATAAAATGATTCATATTGCTGTAAAAGAAGCAAAGAGGAAAAATATTCCGATTTTTAGATGTCATAACAGCAGTGCAACTTCATTAACTGGCGCTTTAGAACAATTTGAGAAAGATTTATCAACACTAAACTAAAACTGGAGGGTTAATATTATGAAAAATTTAGCAATTATTTATTGGAGTGCAACAGGGAATACAGAAAAGATGGCTTTGGCTATTGCGGAAGCTGCGAAATCAGAAGGAGTGACTGTCAATCTGCTTGAAGTAGGCAAAGCCTCAAAAGAAGATGTTTTAAAAGCAGATTTTGTTGCATTAGGATGCCCTTCCATGGGATCAGAAGAGCTTGAAGAAGAAGAGATGCTGCCTTTTATAGAAGCACTTGAAGAGGAGAATCTACAGGATAAACCAATGGCTTTATTTGGTTCTTACGACTGGGGTGATGGACAATGGATGAGAGAATGGGCAGAAAGAATGTCAGAGCAAGGGGTAAAGCTTGTAGACGAGGGTCTTATTGTTCAGAATACTCCAGATGAAGAGGGTATTGAAGCGTGTACTCAGTTAGGCATTAAGCTTGCCAATCTATAATAAGAAATCATTTTAAGGAGGTTAAGGCTTGGATAAGGTACTCGTGCGGAATTTTATAACACAATTAAACAAACTAGAAGGAAAGGAATATCTCTTATCTAGTATTGCTTATAATATAGCACCTACATTAACAGGCATCAAACCTTCCTCTCTTATTTCTTTTTCAAATATAGGTAAAAATATATTTGGGCTGTGGAAAGACTACAAAGATGACATAGGACGGGCTTTAAATGTTAGCTTTTTTGAGCTCAAGGAGACAGAAAACAGCAGTTTAGTATTGTTTTATAATACAGACATGCTGCATGCGTATATTGCCAGCAAAAAAAGCAGAACATTTTTAAAGAAAATGGGTTATGATGAGACAATGACTTTAGAACAAAGTTTACAGTTATTAAAGGTACGCTTTAGAGAGATGTGTCCCCATGAAATTGGTCTTTTTTTAGGCATTCCAATGGAAGATGTAAGAGGATTTATAGAACATAAAGGTGCAAACTTTTTGTTCTGTAAATATTGGAAGGTTTATCATAATGTTGAAGAAACAAAAAATTTATTTCAATGTTATGATAAAGCAAAAATAAGTGTTATAAGTTCGATGATGAAGGTGGATTTATATGATGGGGTAGCTGTATAAAACAAAATAGATAAATAGAGCTGGTTTTAAAACACCTTTGAAATGCAGTGAAGGAGCACAAAATGGATAAAAACTTAGGGAAGTATTTGGCTAAAGGCACTTATATTTTTTTAAGTGATAGGGTTGTTAAATATATTGGGAATAATGGGTGCGATATTTTATTTTGTGTATTTTGGCTTGATAAAAAATAAACAACATAAAGTTATCAATCAAATAACTTCTCAAATAGAAAAAAATGAAAGCTTAAGTGCAAAATTAAATGATATTTTTAAATCAACCTATCAAACTATTTTTGAAACGAATCAAATCGTCAATGAGTTACAAGCCGAGGTTCCCGAGATAAAAGATACGTTGATCCAAGTTTTTGAAAATGATGCCATGCAAATATCGGAAGTAGAAAACTCTACAATCTCTATCGTGCAATTATCTCAAAAGATTAATGACATTTCTTCTGGTATTGACGATGTCAATAGCATTACCGGATTTACTAAAGAGGTATGCCATAATACCCATGAGGTGCTGCAATCTCTACTGCTTAAAACAAAAGAGTCAGTAACAATGTCTCAACAGATTAAGATGAAAATCGAGGAGATGAATGAAAAAAATAGAGAAGTTATTAAGGTGGTAAAAGGCATTAAGACCATTAATGATCAAATAAATATTCTGTCACTAAATGCTGCCATTGAAGCAGCCAGAGCAGGAGTAGCCGGAAAGGGCTTTGCGGTGGTAGCAGATGAGATTAGAAAATTAGCCTTT
>JARBTY010000185.1 GCA_029239935.1 Clostridia bacterium
AATCAGCAGTGAATATGGACTTAATAACACAATAAGCGGCGCGCTGCTCTCAGCACACCAAGTTGGCAATTTAATAGCAGGATTTATTGCTGGCGTTTTGCCGCTTTATTTAGGACGAAAAAAGTCGATTATGTTTTTATGCAGTTTTGTTATTGTTGGGTTTTTAATTATGATTCTGACAGGTAATCCTGTTTTACTTATTTTAGGTTTTTTGTTTACAGGACTTAGTAGAGGGAGTATTTCAAATTTTAATAATACCGTAGTTAATGAAGTTTCAGGCAGCAGTCCAGCGGCACTTAATATCTTACACAGTATTTTTGCTATAGGTGCTCTCTTAGCTCCTTTTCTAGTTATTTTATGTACCCATATTGCGGGTGAAAGTGGGTGGAAAATAGCGGCTGGAGTGATCATTATACTTTGTATGCTTTCTATATTTTTATTTTCAAAAATGAAGATAGAGGATAAGGGCAAAAAGAAAGAAAAAGCAGTAATATCCTATCAGTTTTTAAAAAACACGTATTTTTGGGTAAGTGCAGGCATTTTATTTTTTTACCTGTGTGCAGAAGCAGCTATTAATGGGTGGCTAGTTAAGTATTTTATTGATTCTCATATTATGACACTGGAATATGCGCAGGTATTAGCATCCCTATTATGGGCAGTTATCCTTTTAGGCAGATTGACTTGTGCTTTTTTAGGAGACAAGGTATCTAAGAAGGTGATGCTTTTGTCCACAAGTATCGGAACAGCAGCATTCTACCTGTTGTTGCTTTCATCACAAAATCTAACGGTTATTACATTGGCTGTTATGGGACTAGGTTTTTCAATGGCAGGGATCTATCCTATAACTATCGCAACAATTGGTGGGACTATTAAAGCCTATCCAATGGCCATGGGAGTGTTATTAATGATAGGAGGCGTAGGGGGTATTATGATGCCAATCATAACAGGCGCATTGTCAGATGCTTTTGGTATCCTTGCAGGCATGACGGCTATTGTGGCGGCTATTATTCTGATGATCCTTTGTGTCATTGTAAATGTGAGCAGACAAAAAGAGTAGATAGAATGATGAACGAAAGCATTATAAAAAAGATGTCCTCAAGTTTCAATAACTTTTGAGGACATCTTTTTTAGTTGATTTGATCGAGCCTTTTAAGGAGATGGCTATAGCGCTCTAGGGTCTCAGCCGCATATACTTTTTGGTTGGAATGATAAAAGGTGATTTGGCCAGTACCTTCATCGGTTCTATTCAATCGTTCTAAAGTTCTTTTTAAATTGGCTACAGTACCTTTATTACCATCTATGATATTTATTTGGGCAGGGAGGAGCTCGGTAAATACATCTTTATAAAATGTAAAATGGGTACATCCCAATACAAGTGTTCCATAGTGATCTAAATCAAAGCCTGATAACTGCTCCCTCAGATAGTGGGAGATTATCTGCTTATCGAATTCGAACTTTTCAGCAAAGTGCACCAAGCCGGGAAGTGGCAATAAATCAATCATATTTTCGTTGTCCAAAGTGGTAATTAAATTTTTGAGTTTTTCTTCTTTTAAAGTAAGCGGAGTAGCAGTTACTAAAATGCGTTTATTAACATGATTTTTGAGTGCGGGTTTTATAGCGGGTTCCATGCCTATTATAGGAATGTGGGGATATTTTATTCTCAAATCTTCAATGGCTACACTTGTCCCTGTATTACAGGCGATTACCAGTGCCTTAACCTCTTTTTGAACAATAAAGTCTGCAGCAGCAAAGACATATTGCTTGACATCTGCTTTGGTTTTTGACCCATAGGGTACATTTAATGTATCTGCATAATAGATATAATCCTCTTGGGGCAGCATATTTAGAGCATCATGCAGGACAGTAAGGCCGCCGATACCAGAATCAAAAAATCCTATTTGCATTGTTATACCTCCGATAAATTGTTTTGTAACTTAGATTGTAAATATAGTATAACATAACATAGAAAAAAAATTAAACACTTGTCATAGGAATTTATAAGTTGGTATTATGTAAGATATATGGTATACTATAAATATAATATTGTTTTTTTCAACTGCCGGATTCCGATAGCAGGATTAAAGACCTTCGGAAAGATAGAGCGGGAAACTCAATTAATTATTGGTTTCTGGCTCTTTTTATATTTAAATAACGAAAAGAGGATATAATGGATAAGATGAATCTGCAAAAATTAGTGGACAAGGCGGGAGAAATGGCCCTAAATAATATGTGGGGGGAAAAGGCGTACAAAGTTAATGTAGCTATTTTAAAAATGGACCGTAATAACTGCGCTGCATACACAAGACTCGCAAAATATTATAAGATTAATGATAATACCCTTAAGGCCAAAAGTATGTATTTGAAAGCATTAAATATTGATCCTAATAACCGGGGAGCCATTAATAATTTAAGCGATATGGATAGAGATGAAAAAGAGAGTGATGCTGTTGATCAAATCAAGACAACAAAGGAGTTATTAAAGGAAGGCCAGAGTTCTATGTTAAAGGGTCGATACAATTTAGCAGCTAAGCTGTTTTCGAGAGCTTATAGCATTGAACCGCTATTGACTTATGCAGTAAGTGTAGCCAATGCCTATAAAAAAATGGATAAGTATGATAAGATTGAGAAGTTGTATCATCAACTTATTGAAGAGAGCTCGGTGCAATCAGAAGTTGAAGCTATAGATAATGAATTTAATATGCTAAGGCCTAATGAAAAGATTTTAACACAATAATTTTTTCAGAATACATGATGCAAATCAACTTATAAGATAAAATGATCGGAGGTATTGATATGGGAGATAAAAGTCCTAAAAAAAGAGAACAAAAAAAGAAAAAAGCAGATAAGAAAACAGTTGTTCAAGCACCATCTGTGACCGAAATTAATAAATCTAAATAACCTTATAACGCACCCTATGTTTCCATAAAACATAGGGTGCGTTGTCTATATTTGACTAAATGGGCTTGACTTAGATGTACCTTTAAGTTATATGATAAAAAAGAGAAATAAAAAGGAGAGTATGTATATGTTGAATTTTGAATATTATACACCAACTAAAGTGGTTTTTGGCAAGGATAGTGAGAAAAAAATAGGACAACTTATTAAGGCACAAAACTGTAAAAAAGTGTTGGTGCACTTTGGAGGTGCTAGTGCTAAAAAATCTGGCTTGCTGGATAGAGTCTTTAAGTCTTTAGAACATGAAGGCATTGACTATGTGAGTTTAGGAGGCGTAGTGCCTAATCCAAGGCTTTCTAAAGTTTATGAAGGTATTGAACTTTGTAAAAAGGAAAATGTAGATTTTATTTTGGCTGTTGGCGGAGGAAGCGTGATTGACTCAGCAAAAGCCATTGGGTATGGGGTCATTAATCCATGTGATGTATGGGATTTATACGAAGGCAAAGCAGGGGTAATAGGATGTCTGCCTATTGGCACAGTCCTCACGATAGCGGCAGCAGGCAGTGAGATGAGTAATTCTTCTGTTATTACTAATGAAGAAGGATGGCTTAAGAGAGGATGCAATACAGATTATGGTCGCTGCAAATTTGCAGTGATGAATCCGGAGCTAACTTATACCTTGCCTGAATATCAAACAGCAAGCGGCTGTACAGATATTTTAATGCACACCATGGAGCGTTATTTCAATACAGAGGAGCATAGAGAACTTACAGATAGTATCAGTGAAGGGCTTATGAAGACAGTTATTCATAATGCCAAAATACTCATTAAAAATCCAACGGATTACAATGCCCGTGCAGAAATCATGTGGGCGGGAAGTCTGGCACATAATGGGCTGACGGGCTGTGGGGTTACTGGTGATTGGTCAAGCCATCAGCTTGAGCATGAATTAGGAGGTATGTTTGATGTTGCACATGGCGCTGGATTAGCAGCTGTGTGGGGAAGTTGGGCACGCTATGTTTATCAGTCCAATCCAAAACGTTTTGCACAGTTTGCAGTTAATGTGTTAGGTGTACCCAATGACTTCCATAACCCTGAGAAAACTGCTTTAGAGGGTATTGAAGCAATGGAGGCCTTTTACCGTGCCATTAAAATGCCTATATCTATTAAAGAACTGGGTATAGACGTTACAGATGATCAGATTGATGAGTTAGCTTATAAATGCAGCTTTGGAGATACTAGAACCATAGGTAACTTCAAGGTTCTTAATAGAGAAGACATGAAAAAAATATTTACCATAGCAAGATAAATATAGCCATCGTAGAAGCTCAATCAAGGAGCCATTTTAGAGAACCATGCTAAAATGGCTTCTTTTAGATCTAGAAAGTTAAGAATTCACCATCATCAGGTATATAGACTTGGTTTTCAATACCATGTTGAATGGTAAAAGTACGAAGTGTTTGGCGTGGCAAACGACAATGATTCCAAGCTTCCATATGAACTGACACGATTTTAGCTAAGGGAGAAGCATGGCATACAGAAAGTATATCATGGGTGGTCATTGTAATTGGGAGGCCACAGGCAAATCGAGCTTCTCCGCAATTGCTTATTATTATTTCAGGTCTATATTGTTTGATGTTTCTTCGGGTATGGGAGCACCAAATAGTATCACCCATTATATAAATAACGGGTTCATTAAGTGCTGTAAGAATAAAGCCCGATACAGGAGCCATTTTTAAAGCTAATAGACCATGACCGTGCTTGCCTTTTGTACGATAGATCTGAATACCTTCCCATTCAAGAGAAGTTTTTATAGGTGAAATATTTCTAAAGCCTAATTCTTTTAACTTATTTTCATCAGCAGGTTGACAAAATATGCTCATGTTTTTTGGAATTAATGAGCTGGCTTTTGTGTCAAAATGGTCACGATGGGTATGGGTAATGAGTATTCCATCACAGTCTAGGATAGTATCTAATGAGATCGGTAGATCTACAAGAGGATTTTGAGACTGAAGTGGTACATTTGCTATAGGGGACATAGCTCCTTTAGGACTTAAAACGGGATCAATCAGTATTCTTTTACCATTGATAGATACTATGAGTGTGGCATGACGTATAAATTGAATATCCATTGTTTTCTCCTTATAAGTTTTATCATATAATAAGTATAAATCTAAAATGACTTGAACCGAGAAAGAAAACTAAGAAATTGAATTGAGTGAGGAAAGGGTATTGGAACTTATGATTGATCAAACAGATAGGCAAATTATTAACCTGCTGAAACAAAATGCAAGGATGCAGTGGCAGGAGATTGGAGAATACGTACATCTTACGGGGCAAGCTGTAAAAAATAGGATAGTAAGACTAGAAAAGCTAGGTATTATTGAAGGCTATACGGTAAGGCTAAATACAAATAAGTTAGGTGTAGAAATAACAGCATTTGTTACGGTTTTTATGAAAACAACAGCACATACAGCTTTCCAAGAACATCTTAAAAAAAGTGCGTTAATAGAAGAAAGCCATAGAATAAGTGGTGAAGGATGCTATTTGCTTAAACTCCACGTACCTAATCAACAGGCTCTTATTGTTTTTTTAGATGAGATTTTACAATATGGAAACTATAAGGTGAATCTGTCAATTGGACAGATAGAATAAAAATTATTTAAATTTGTGCTCAAGTTTTTCATAACAGACAGCTCCCAGCCAGGTCAATAAAGGATTGAAAAATATACCAGCTGCAGTCGCTAAAAGAATGATACTTTGTTGGGAAAGACTTCTTAAGTTTTTGAGGTTTTTTATGCCCGTATTCACAAAAGGAACAAAAATCCCAAAAAGCAAAACAGTCCATATAACAGGTGCAAAGGATAAAATTTTTATAGGGGATCCAGTTAAACCAGCAATAATGCCAAGTATCCCCAATAAAATAGCGGAGGGCTGCATAGGCCTTTGAATCATAAACAAAGGAATCAAAAAACTTCGCCACAAAGAACTTGTCTGGGCACCACCATATAAACCACCGATTATATTACGTATCGAGGCAATACTAAAGGATTTTTCAAGATCAATCTTTTCACAGATTTTCCTGCTTTCCATGTTAGATTCTGCAACTGCTTGGATGGACACAGTATCAATCGTCCAAAGGAGTACAACAAATAGCGCAAAGGGTAAACTTTTAATAAAGTTCGTAAAAGTAAATCCAAAACCGACACCCCA
>JARBTY010000186.1 GCA_029239935.1 Clostridia bacterium
AGTGCAAATTCCATAACCGTTCCCATAGCAGAACGTATACTGTCTGAAGAGGCCCTAACAGAAGGGAACTTACTTAAGAACTTACCAATAACGCCTAACAAAGATATCTCAATCAAAACTACAACTGCGCCACCTATAGCTGCCATAATGGGATTTGGCATTAAATAGCCTATTGGATAAACAAAAGTTAATCCCGCAACACCATATACCCCTGTTGCAAGTGCTGTTGTTGCAATAAGCGGTATAAAACCTAAACCTCTCATAAACTCTGCAAGAGCTGCTTGATTGACTAATTCTTTTGCAATAGCTGGGTCTACCGCCTTATGTGCCTCTGCTAATGTATAAATAGAAACCTCTGAACCGGCAAATACCCCAATATTACACGCTACTGCAATCAAGGCTCCGCCAATGATCAGGAAAATACCATTTTTTCTAATACGCGTAATTCTTTCTGTAAATACAGATTCTTGATCATCTTCCTTAACTTTATTTTTAGTGTCATTTACAATGGCAAATACAATGAGTAAAACGACACCTATACAAACTTGTATAGATTCTGGATAAATACTTGTATATGTAACAACCAATTGTCTCACGGCAAGTGTAATAGCTGTTGCTGCAAAACCTTTTTTTGCACCAAATTGAATAAAGATAGCAACCAATGGAAAAAGTGCAAATCCAGATACAACCGGTGAACTAAGCTCCCCAAGTGCACTGATAAAGTCTACTGGAAGTCCTGTCATTACTGTGTTAACTGCCGTTAGGGCTGTTAATGTCAACGCTCCCCAAACACCTCCTAGCAAAGGTGCCATCCATTTTTTAGTTGCTGCGATTCCAAGTATATCTGTCGTTAAAAAGAGCAGCCACGGGTTGAGTATCCCCGTTGATAAAGTATGTGCTATCCCTACTGAAGCAATAAAACCAACACTAACACCAAAGGCAATACTTGCAAGCTCTGGCCTTTTCATTCTTCCTTCTAAAAACTCAGGTAAAACAGGTCTAATCCCGTCATGAAAAACTGCTGCTCCAATATGCGATAAATAAGCGGTAAAGGCACATAAAATAACGACTACGCTAAAGTTTATTACTGAAAAAGTTCCCATCATAAAAATTCCCCCCAGTGATTAGTTTTTAAAATTTGCTAATAACACTTCAACTAAAATTGGTACTGTTTTTTCTATCCCATCATGTGCCATACCAAAAACAATTTTGCCATCTGCCACATGTTTTTCTATATCCACCTTTTTAGCCACCTGCCCATTTCTTGCAACCGTGCAGCACTTGGAGTACCCAATCATTCCAATCAGTATAGAGATGGCTGCGCCGCCTCCACTTTCACAGGCCCCAAAATAATAATCCACTTCTCCTTTTTTTAGCATTGAAGCACCAGCAATATCCGTTGTAATAATTGTTTCTATTGCCCCTCCAGATGCCTCTTTAATGGCCTTTTCCATCTCATTCTTTTTTAATCCGCCAATTGCAATTTTCATATTCTTCACTCCTGCCCTTTTAGTTTAATTGACTTAGTAATGTACAAATATGGACTAAAATAAACGCGTCTTCGTCTCCAGATAATGGACTGCTTACCGCCTCCTTCATCGCCTTTAAAATCTCTGCCGCCTTTGCATAGTAGCTCTCTTCCTTAAGTTCCTCCAATACAGTTTGATCTATTGGATTGATTTCTTCTTTTGTCTCCAATCTTTTAAAGGCTGCTGCTATATGTGTGATCATTACTCCGGCATTCTCTTCGGTTAATACAATATGAAATCCTTCTTCAAAGACCTCCTTAATAGCGATTAAGTCTTTGTATCCTGTTTCATTAACAATGCCATACTCTTTTAAAAGATTAATACGTTCCATTTCTACCTCCTTGTTCAATTTACAAAAAACTGTACTTTCGTCGTGTAAAAAGATTTTATCCTAATAATTAGGTATAATCTTTTTATCTAACACATCCTGTTGATACTTTTCTACTTGCGCTTTATCAAAAAAATGACTTAAGAAGTTAATAATACTTACATCATTTTTTCTTACAATAATAACTGCTTGTGTATTTTCTATTTCTTCCCTTTCAGCATGAATACTTTCAAACTTGAGTTCTTCATCTGCAAGGAGCCTTTCCTCCATACTCCAAATAGCCCCGTCTATCTTTTTGTTTTTTAGGTTTGCTATGATCTGTCCATATTTTAGAGGAACAAGTTCTACTGATTTATTTTGAAAATACTTGTTTGTCATACTGAATTGGTCAAAGGATGAATAATCTACTCCTATTCTCATGCCTTCATAATAACCAGTAAAATCTTGTCTAACAATAAGACTATGATCATTAACATAGGTCTTTGAACTTAAAGTAACCAATATATCTATAGGCTGCTTTTCTTTTAAATAATGTAACGCTGTGAGTTTAGAAGCTACTACAAAATCATATCTTTTATCTAAAAGTGCTCTTAAACGTTTATCTGCACCTGCCATAAAGGCTAAATGAACCGCTACATTGGTTTGATTAAGCACATTGTAGATCCCTGTTGCCAGTCCTTCATAACGTTTTGAATAAGGCAGCGGCATAACACCTACAATGCTGCTTAACCCGCTTACGTTTAACAGCACACTATAATCAATTTTAGTAATAATCGTCCCCATGTGACCCCTTGCTTCCATATCAATGGCACCTAACTCTTTTAAGGTCTTCATGGCTGTTTGCACAGTTCCTCTTCCTACCTGAAATTTTTCTGCTAAATTAACAATAGTCTCTATGCGGTCTCCTTCTTGTTTACCTAATAGTTCCTCTGCCATATGCATAAGTACAATGCCATTTTTTTGCATGAGTAGTGCCTTTATATCCAAAATGCTCTCCTTTCAATTTACAAAATACAGTACATTCATATTTGAATAATACTACATCTTCTAAACTTTATCAATACTTCTATTCATTTATCCTATACTTTTGTTTATATGGTATGATTTCATGATATTTTTTTGTTTATATCATCTAGCGCCTATGCTTAGGACGCTAATCATTTGATTGGTTGCGGTATTCATTGGGTGTGATGCCAGTGTATTTTTTAAACATTTTAGAGAAATACGTGATATCCGTTATACCCACATTTTCAGCGACTTCATAAATCTTAGCATTGCTTCCAGTCAAAAGCTCTTTAGCATATTTAATCCGTGTTTGATTGAGCAGTTCTCTAAAGCTTTTATGACAATATTTATTGATGAGCTTGCTAAGGTGCCATACACTAACATAATTTTTTTCTGCAATATCTGCTAAAGTCATTTTATTGTTATAAGCACTCTCTATGTAGTCAAGCACATTGTTGACAATATAATTTTCTGTTTTGTCCGGCTGTTTGGCCCTTTGTCTGCTATTCTCTTTATTTTCATCCAAATGCTGTATCATACAAAGAATGGCTTCTTCTATTTCTTCTATTTCGGATGGTTTTAATAAATACCTTGTTACCCCAAGCTTGATGGCTTGCTGTGCATATTCTAAATCACGAAAGCCTGTCATAACTGTTACTTGCTTGCTTTTAAGCTGTTCTTGCACTGCATATAACATTTCTATCCCATCCATATTAGGCATACGAATATCTGTAAAGATCATATCTGGCTGTGTACTTTTAATAAGCTTAATACCTTCCTGCCCATCATCTGCCTTGCCTATAATTTTACAATTATATTTTTCCCAAGGCACTACATCGCAAAGTCCTCTCAAAATAATTTCTTCATCATCCACCAATACAACTTTATACACGCCATCTCCCCCCTCTCCACTTATCCTTTAACTGCACCCGCCGTTAACCCTTTAATAATATTTTTCTGCAAAATAATATAAACCATAAGTACAGGCATCACCACAAGCGTCACTGCAGCTGTCATCAACCCAAAGTCTGTACCATATTTTGAACTGATTTCATTTAGCAGGGCACATACCGGAAAGGTACTACGGTCTCTTAAAACAATCATCTGTGTAAACAGGTCATTATAAGACCACAAGAAAACAAAAATGGCCACGGAGGCTAATGCAGGTTTTGATAAGGGCAAAATGATTGTTGTATAAATACGCCCAACGCCTGCTCCTTCCATAAATGCTGATTCTTCTAATTCATAAGGTAAAGAAGACATAAATCCCATAAGCACAATAATTGCAAAAGATAAATTAGAGGCTGTCTGCGGAATGATAACCCCTAGATGCTTATTGATGAGTCCCCATGAAACAACCATCTTAAACACAGGAATAATGGTAGAAAAAGCCGGAAACATCAAACTCCCTATAACCAATGCGTGAATAAAAGCTTTTCCTCTAAACTGATATCTTGTCATGCCATAGGCTGCAAGGCTGCTAATGAATAATACACTTGCCATGGTACTACCTGAGATAACTAAACTGTTACCATATGCCCTTACTATATTCTGCTTATTAAAAGCGTTCATATAGTTCATTAAGGAAGGCTGAGACGGAAGTGTAAAGGAGGCGCTTAATATTTCAGTTGAAGACTTAAAAGAATTAATAAGCAGCCATATAAAAGGATAAATTGTTGATAATGCCCACAAAATGAGTATACTATAAATCAATACTTTGCTGCATAGGTTCCATATATTTTTTTTATATGGGTTATTATTCATGATCATCGCCCTTCCCTTTACAATTCTTCTTGTTTTAATAATTGATTGGCTCCTTGAGAAATCATAATCCCCGCTACAACAATTATAAGTGCTATAGCCGAACCATAATCTATATTCTCCTCAATAAAAGTTACTTGGTACATGTAGGTCCCTGCAAAATGCGTCAAACCTTTTGGGGCACCCTTCGGCGTCATCACCCAAGGCAAATCAAACACTTTAAGCGCTCCTGTAATAGCAAGGATTATACTGGTTCTCATCACATTTTTTAAGAGAGGCAGCGTGATGTAATATATTTTTTTAAATCCAGTTGCTCCATCCAGCATAGCTGATTCAAAAATTTCTTCTGGTATACTGTTAATCCCTGTCAGCATTAATATAAAATAAAAACCTACATAGCTCCAAATAATAGGTATCGCAATCATACCTAAAGCTATACTATCTGATTTCCAGTTAATAGGTGCCTTCTCGAAATAACCTAAAATTTGATTAAACATCCCGCCATAATAGGCATAAAACAAGTTAAACATCAGGCCTATCGCTGTTGCCGAAATAACAATAGGGAAAAAGTAAACTGTTCTAAAAAAATTGGCTCCCTTTTTTATTGTATCTACTAAGAGCGCCAAGCCTAGACCTATTCCAACTTGAAAAATAAGGGTAAGCAGCATAATAATCAGTGTATTTTTTGATGCAATCCCTATCTGAGGGTCTGTTAAAAGTTTCTTATAATTAGCCGCTCCAATAAACTGGTCTACTGCGCCTCCTAATCCTCGTATTTCAAACAAGCTATTCCAAATATTTTGTATAAATGGATAGTACAGAAATAGTGTCATAATAAGCATTGCGGGTCCTATAAGCCAAATAAGCGCTGACTTTTTCTTATAGATCATAATCCGCCTCCTTTAAAGTCTATGTATTGTATAAAAGAGGGAATAAACGTTATTCCCTCTTCTGTGTTTATTTAGAGTCGTTGTAAATAGTAATAACATTATCAAGGACTTCCTGAGAGGTTATACTTCCTTCTGCCATATGTCCTACCGACGTAAGCCATGTTGACCACGCTTCTCCTGAGATGCGTGAATCAATGGGTAAATCTACGCGGTCTTCTGCATTAACAAATGTATCCCATCCCGTTTGATCAAGCAGTGTCATATCTTCTGGCACCGGTAATTCACAAGGAGCCACCGTTGTGATTTTTCCTAAAAACTCAGGTGCTGAAACCATTTCAATAAAATCTACACAGGCTTGACGTTTACTTTCATCATCCCAAGCCTTTTGTGTGATATACCATCCACTGGTAAAGCCCGCTACTATATCTTTACTATTGTCTTTCTCTATAGAAGGAAAGGGCATAGCCACTACATTTTCTTTATCTGCAATACCTCCCATAAACCATGAGCCATCTATTTTCATAGCCGCTTGTTTGCTATA
>JARBTY010000187.1 GCA_029239935.1 Clostridia bacterium
ATTGGCACTATAATGATAAACGCTAATATCACAAACGAAGGAAAAAGAAAAAATGCTATTGCCTTCTTATCGCTCCATACCTTTTCCATCTGCTTCACCTCTCTATGATTACCTTTTTTTAATAGGTTGATATGAACAACGGCCACTTTCAATGTATTAAAGTGGCCGTTGTTGTAAATATGGGGATTAACTCCACCTATTATTCATAAATTGTTTCTAGCTTATCTACGAATTCTTGTGGTGTTACAGCACCTAATAATAATTCTTGAAGTGCATTAAGATAAACTTGTGTATCTTGTCCTTCTAAAAGTGTATCCCACCATAGTGTAAAGCCTTCAGCTTCACTTGTAAGTTTTGCAAGATCTACAGTTACTGGATTGATGTTTGTTTCATCAACTTCTACTTTCCAAGCTGGTAAGTAAGCTCCTGCAAGATATGTTTCACGTGCCATGTTTTCACAGAAATATTTTTGGAAAAGCACTGCTTCTTCTTTGTGTTTTGTTTCTGCATTTACCATAATGGCATCAACTGCACCACCTGTAAATTGATTTTTAGTGCCTTTACCATCTTCGAAAACTGGGAATCCTATTGGAATAACTTTATCTTTAATTTTTGAATCTTCTCTGTAAACTGTGCCAGCTGTCCAGCTGCCGTTAAAGAGCATTGGTGTTTTTCCTTCTAAGAATGGAATATCAGATTCGTCTTTTGAAAGACCTGCTGCCCCTTCTGGGAATGCTCCAAGAGATACAAGCTCAGCAAATTTGGTTGCTGCATTTAAGAACTCTGGATCTTTAAAGCTTCCTTTTTTAGTAAGTGTGCTTACGATTTTCTCGTTACCTGCTGCTTTTAATGCCATTGCATCAAAGTACATAGCTATTGTCCAAACATCTTTACCTGAAACGCTCATAGGTGTGATTCCTTTTGCTTTAAAAGCTTTTACAGCATCAATAAGCTCTGTATAAGTTTCTGGAATTTTAATATTGTTTTGCTCAAAAAGTTCTTTATTAACAAAGAATGCTCCGCATGACAGACCAAATGTTAGTCCATATACCTTGTCATTGTATGTAACATTAGTAAGAGCACCATTAACAAGTTTATCTTTTGTTCCATCATTTAAATATTCATCAATAGCAAGAACTCTGTTTGCTTCAATAAATGGTTTTGAGAATCCGCCTCCCCAGCTTGAGAAAACGTCTGGTAATTCATTTGCTGCTGCAGATGCTTTAATTTTTGTTTTATAAGCTTCATTTTCTGTTGAATCAACTTTTATTTTTATATTTGGATACTCTGTTTCAAAGTCAGCGATAACTTTTTTAACAGCAGCGTTAGATGCATCTGTTTCAGCTCCCCAAATATGCCAAAAATTAAGTGTTACTGGCTCTTTTGCATCTCCGCCTTCTTTTGCGGGTTCTGAGCTAACTTCTGTTTTTGTATCACTTGCTTCTTCCTTTGGCGCACTTGGTGCACATCCTATAGTCCCCATAATCATACTTAAACCAAGCATCATGGATAGAAACTTAACCCCTTTTAATTTCATGATATTGCCTCCTCTTGTTTTTTAAAGATGATTTTATTATAGTGTACTTATTACATTAACTAAATGTATTATGGTGACTATTATTGTGCATTTTTTTTACCTTTTAGAATTTATGTCTTTCATTTTACATCATTTTTTACTATGATATAGTAGAACAAATATTTATTTTTAATTGTTTTAACGATTAGTTCATTACGTTAGGAGAAATTATGCTTTCTTATAATCTACTTATTAAAAATCTAAAACGACGGTTTATGGATCTATCTTTGAAATCTAAGATGATCTTTATATTTATTTTGTTCATGCTAGTCTATGTTATTATATCAGGAATCCTATACACTGAGGTTCTAAGTTCTGAAAAGACAAAACAACTGCGTCAAGGGGCCTACCAATCTATTGACCTAATGAAATCAAACATTGACTCGAATATCGCAAATATCAATAACGTCTCAAAGCTTATTATGTCAGATTCTAATGTGCGAAAATATTTAACAAGCTATGATAATCCATCTCAGTATAGACGGCCTGTTTACCAAACACTTACAAAGCTTTATGTTACCTTTCCCTTTATAGATTCTATATTTGTTTATCGCTTTAATGGAGCTAATGTAAATGCCTCCCGGTCTGTAACAGCGTCTTTAGTAGATGACATTAAATCTACCTCATGGTACAAAGAAGCTATGGAACTTGAAGGCAAGTACCTTATCAATATCAATGCTGCAAATACACTTATCTCCAATACTGGAAAAAACAATGTTTCTATGATTCGTATAGTCTATGATGTTGAAAAAATAGTCCCTATTGGTATCTTAGTTATTAATATCTCGCAAGACTTCTTCTCTCCTATCATTGAAGAAATTAAGCTAAAATATGGTACCTCCTTCGTATTACTTGATAATATGAACAAACCTATTATAAGGGATAAAAAATCTGAGCGTAATCATTTACCCCTGAATATAAATGATTACACCAACGGAATAATAGAAAAACTAGACAGAACTAAATATTTTATACTTTCCTCAGAGATCCCGCAGTATAACTGGAAAATAGTAAGCTATACACCTATCAATACTATTAACAGCACGATTAATACTTTCAGTCTGGTACTTACTATTCTTATTCTTTTTACAATAATCGTCTTCTTTACAGCTTCTTTCTTTACAGCAACTTTAGTCACCTCTCCTATAAGCAAACTTATTGCATCTATGGAAGGTGTTAAAAAAGGATACTTTAGACGTGTTAGTATTAAAGCTGGCAATGATGAAATTGGCGAATTAAAAAACACCTATAATCTTATGATTCTCGAGATAGAAAAAATGATTGTACGGGAAGTTGAAACGGAGAAGCAAAAAAGAAAGTTTGAACTTGACATACTCAATGAGCAAATTAAACCTCATTTTCTTTACAACACCTTAGACAGCATCGCTTATTTGGCTCTCTCCCAAAATAATAAAGATGTCTATCAGGCAATTAACGCTTTAGGACAATTTTATAAATCAAGTCTTAATAAAGGTAATGAACTTATTACGCTTGAAGCAGAGGTTACCATGATAAAAAACTATCTTACTCTGCAAAAACTAAGGTATGGTACTCTTTTCACAGATATGTACTGTTTAGCAGAAGATACTCTAAATATACCCATTCTTAAAAACTCTCTTCAGCCCCTTGTTGAAAACTGCATTTATCATGGTATTAAACCGAGCGGCGAACCTGGTAATATTACGATAACATCAAATAAAACAGACGACATTCTTTATATTACTGTTGAAGATGACGGAATGGGCATGTCTGCTGAGCAAATAAGACATATACAATCTCAGTATCTAGATGAAAATCTTGCTAGCTTTGGTCTTCGTGGTACTATTGCACGTTTAAAAATACACTATGGAACAGATGATATCTATGAGGTATCAAGTGAACCATTTAAAGGTGCTAAAATTATACTCAAAATACCTGTCAAGGAGGGACTATAATGACTTCTAAACCATTTAAAGTATTATTAGTAGATGATGAACAAAACACCCGAAATCTTCTTAAACTATGTATTGATTGGGAAGCCCTCGGCATGGAAGTCGTAGCTGACGCTGTTTCTGGAATCGAGGCCCTCAGCATCATAGAGGAACTAAGGCCCGACATTGTCTTAACAGATATCGAGATGCCTTATATGGATGGCATTGCCCTTAGCAAGCAGATTATGGAGCATTATATAGACACGTATGTTGTGATTATTACGGCGCACGAACAATTTACCTATGCACAGCAAGCTATTTCTATTGGTGTTTCTGATTTTATCCTAAAACCCATAGATGCTGAGCTTATTACAAATACATTAAAAGCTCTGTCAGAAAAAATAATTAAGAATCGAAAAAAACTTGTTCAGCTTGAGGTTTCCTATAAATATATTAAAAATAATGTGTTAGAGCTCCGAAATCAATTTCTGAACGGACTCATAAACGGAAACACCTCCAATACATTATTATTTAACGAGCTGGAAATTACAAAAATTCTATCTGATACTTCTTCGAGCGGAATACAAGTAGCTTTAATAAATATGCTCTTTAATACAAGTCAGTATACTCCCTCCGAGAGACAAAGTATCCTTCAAAACTGCATGACTTATATTGAAGAGACCTTTTGCGGGGCGCAAAATCTATATGTATTTCCTGATGTGCATCACCATATCGTACTCCTATGCAATGAGCCCGATATATACCTGCCTGAGCTTTGTGAACGTATTACTGACTATTTTAAGTCCAATCTAAACACAAAGGTCTACTGTGGCATAGGTAATATCGTTTCTAACTTAGATGACATTGCTTCTTCCTATAATGATGCTAAAAATGCTCTTAAGCTATGCTACATCTTAGATGAAGAAGTGATATACAATCATCATTTTGAGCACCTTAGTAAGTCCTATACTATAACAGCAGACAATCCATTAGATCACTTGATTTTACTTATTAAGTCTGGACTAACTAAAGAGTCTGTGGATATGGCCTGTGAACTATTACATTCTTCCCTTCAAGAAGGTGCTGCAGATCTAAGTGCTATAAAATATTATGCTATCAATCTATTATCCAAAGTGCAGAACTCCCTTCTTCAAAGCGGAATCCTTACTACTTCACTGAATTTCAGTGATTTATCTTATTCTTATTTAATAAATACTGAACTGTATGCTGATATAGAAAAATATGTTATGAGTACAATCTCTGAATTTTGTCATTTAATGAATACTATTAATAAGAGCAAACAAAGTGATACTGTTTCCCAAATTATTCATTACATTGAAACTCATTATACAGATGAAGATTTATCTCTGACAAGCCTAGCTAAGGCATTCTATATTAATCCCAGCTATCTAAGTAGAATTTTCAAAAAGGATATCAATAAATCTTTTACGGATTATCTCGTAGAACTTAGAGTTCAAAAGGCAATTGGTCTCTTACAGCTATCAAGTTATAAGGCATATCAGCTAGGGCAAATGGTAGGGATTCCCGATCCTAACTACTTTATAAAATGTTTCAAAAAAGTAACAGGTGTAAGTCTTCAAGAGTTTAAAAACCAAATGAAATAAAGGAGAGACCATCGTGAACGAATGTGTACTGGAAGTATGTGTAGACTCAGTAGAATCTGCTTTAGCTGCACAAAAAGGTGGTGCAACAAGGCTGGAATTATGTAGTAACTTAATAATAGGAGGAACGACTCCTCCTGTTAGTTTAATCGATTTGGTAAAGAAAACAGTAACTTTACCTATTCATATTCTTATAAGACCTAGATTTGGAGATTTTTGTTATACTCCCTTTGAGTTTGAATGTATTAAGAAGGAAGTCATACTTGCCAAAGAACACGGGGCAAAAGGCGTAGTAATCGGCATATTAAAACCAGATGGATGCCTAGATATAGAGCGTTTAAAAGAACTTATCTCCCTCGCAAAGCCTCTTCACATCACCTTACATAGAGCCTTCGACGTATGCCTGGACCCTTACGAAGCACTTGAACAAGCGAAAGCCCTAGGAATTGATACTATTCTTACATCAGGTCAAGAACAGACCTGCACGCAAGGTATGGAATGTATTAAAAAACTTGTTTTACAGGCAGAAAATCAAATCGAAATATTAGTGGGGAGTGGACTAAATTCAAGTAATATGAGAGAGGTTATGACCAAAACTCATGCAACGGCCTATCACCTTTCAGGAAAAAAAGAAAAAGAAAGTCCTATGCTCTATAGACCAAAAACAGTCTCTATGGGACTTCCTATTTTATCTGAATATACCCTTTGGGAAACAGATTGGGTGGAAATTAAAAAAGTTAAAGAAATACTTAACAATTAACCACATGACTCTATCAGCCACACAAAAAAACTCCTAGTATGAACTGACCCCCATATGTTAGACCTAAAATTCTAACATATGGGAGGCCAGTTTTTTTATGGCAAAATATAGTTTTGAAATGAAAATGGAAATAGTAAA
>JARBTY010000188.1 GCA_029239935.1 Clostridia bacterium
CTCATAGTGGCTTTTACACGCAAAAAAAGACAGAAACGAATTTCTGCCTTCCAACCTTAACATCTAGCATGCCTAACTATGTCATTAAGGATTCTGTCTCTATTATACACGGGGTTACATAAATTATCCAGTAAAAAATCCATTTTATTCTATAATTTTATCTTCTTCAAAAATGCACTCATATTGGTAGCCATTTTCATCTTGAAAAATACCTTTTCCGTGTTTGAGGCCATTTCTAAATTCACCCATATATTTTTGAGTATTGGGGTAGGTCATAACGCCTTTGCCGGTCATTGCGCCATGGACAAAATCACCTCGGTACAGGGTGCCGTTAGGCCAAGTGAAGGAACCTTTGCCATGGGGGACACCAGCAGAAAGAGCCCCTTCATAAAGTCCATCTTCTATGGATAATTTGCCGGTTCCGGTCTCTACACCGTCTCTAAAATCACCTTCGTAGGTGTCGCCGTTAGTATAAAGGGCCGTGCCAGGTCCCTGCATAGTATTTTTAAAAAAGGTACCCTTATAAATGGTGCCGTCTTTTTTATGCAGTTCACCTTTGCCTTCCATAGAGCCATTTACAAAATGTCCTTTATAGACCGATCCATCTGGAAAAGAGCAGACGCCAGCACCTGTCCTTTCACCTTTATGAAAGTCACCTTCGTAGATAGAACCATCTGGTAAATAACAGGTACCTTTACCGTGGGGCTGATTCATCATAAAAGAACCTTCGTAAGAGAGCTTGCCTTCTTCTGTATAATATTTTCCAAGACCATGAAAAAGCGAGCCTTTAATACTACCTTCATACATGACTTTGCCATTTTTATGGTACCAAATTTCATTATTATAGATATCGGGGGATTGAGTAAAGAGAGATTTAATTTTCTTTAGCATGATTAGTTCTCCTTAAAGCTTCATTAATCTTATTATAGCATTTTTATAAAAAAAACAATACATTATATTCCAAAAAACCATAGGGTTAAATAATAAGAGCTTATGATACCCACTAGAGTAGCTACAAGGGCGCCGGCGAGGGTGTAACGGCTGTCTTTGATTTTAACACACATAAAATAAACGGAAAGAGTATAAAATATTGTTTCAGTGCACCCAAACATGACAGAGACCAGCCGGCCGATAAAGGAGTCGGGGCCGTAGGCTTTGAAGGCGTCTAATATAAGTCCTGTGGCAGCAGAAGAAGAGAAGGTACGCATCAGAGCAATAGGGATGACTTCACTGGGGAAATTGGACCAGCTCAGAAAGGGTTTGATTAGATTAGAAATACCTTCAAGGGCACCAGAGCTTCTGAGCATACCCACCGCCATCATTAGGCCAATGAGTGTAGGCAAAATATCAAATACTACTTTAAGGCCATCAGCAGCTCCTTCTATAAAAGCTTCATAAACATTAACATTTTTTAAAAGCCCATAGATAACAATGACTAATATAATAATAGGAATAAGCCAGTCAGATAACCAAACAAAAGCAGTCAGCATTATTTCTTCCTCCTATACATAAGTTTTGCAAAGGCAACAGCAGCTAAGGTAGAAAAGCAGGTGGCTATAATACATGGGGCAATGATTTCGGTTGGGTTAGCTGAACCATAGGAGGTTCTGTAAGAAATCATATTGATAGAAATCAGCTGTACAGAAGAAATGTTGATGATAAGAAACATGCACATGGCATGGGTGGCTCTTTTTTTATCTAGATTCAATTTTTGTAGTTCTAACATTGCTTTAAGACCAGGGGGAGTTGCGGCCCAGCCCAGTCCCAGGAAGTTGGCAATAAGATTAGTTGCTATGTACTTTCTAGCAGCGTGCCCGCGGGGGACATCGGGGAACAAGAAATCAAGAATAGGTGTCATCTTCTTGGCTAGAGCATCTATTAAGCAGGCTTTTTCTGCAATGCGCATGACCCCCATCCACAGCGCTACAATGCCGCCCATCTTGATACACAGCTCTACAGCGTCTTGGGAGGCGGTTAGGGCTGAGGTTGTCAGCTCCCGCATACCACCGGCAAATCCTGAAATAAATATAGAAAAAATAATCATAAAACTCCATAGATAATTTAACATGAATAACCTCCTTACTTGTCTCTATCAATATATGCATCAAGAAAGAGGAACATGTACACCTTGCTATGCAAATGTTAATTTAACCCAAAAATGTAAATACAAAAAATGATAAATTATTTAAAAAATAAAAGTTTTCTACAAGAAAATTAGAAAAAACTTGCACAATATCATTATTCGACAAATATTATATTATAAACTAGCATGATTTTTTAAAAAAGTCTAAAAAGAACATAAAGATAATTGACTTTTATTGCTAATTATGGTACTTTATAATTATTATGGATGGTAAAATTTGAGAGAAAATAGTTTAAAAAGGGAGAGGATATTAGTGAAATCAACAGGGATAGTAAGGAAGGTAGACGAGTTAGGGAGAGTTGTTTTACCGATTGAATTAAGGAGAAACTTAGATATCAATGAAAAGGATGCATTAGAGATTTTTGTTGATAATGATAAAATTATACTTAAGAAGTATGAACCAGCAGATATTTTTAATGGCAGTATGGAAGATCTCATTGATTACAAAGGTAAAAAAATAGCCAAAGATACAATCTATGAACTGGCAAAACTTGCGGGATTTAAAATAGCTGAATAGCACAAAATAAAAAGACCTGTTAAAATAAAGGTCTTTTTTTTGAGTGTACAAACTATTCACATAATATCTTTTTAATGATATGGTATAATAAGCTGAAAAAATCAAACGCATTGGGGAGATAAGGGGTAGGAGGATAAAAAATTAAATGGAATTAAAGTTATTTGGTTTTATTGAGGAAGTTTTAGAAGAATTGGACAAAATGAAGGGGCAGCTGGAGGAAGTCAGTGAAGAGATAGAAACCTATTTTGAAGAACTGCTATGTGCCACAAACAAAGGGTATATCAATATCAACTCTAGAGTGAAGTCTAAAAAGAGTTTGAAAGAAAAGATTATAAGGAATGACTACTATCAAAAGTATAATACTAAAGAAAAATTATTTGATAACATATCTGATTTGATAGGTATAAGGCTTGAATGTAAATTTGTACAGGATGAGACAGAGATTTATAAATTTATTAAAAGGCACTTTAATGAAAAGGCAGAAGGGTTTGAAGACTACTATTATAATGCATCAGAACCCAATATTATTTTTAATCTGGGAGGCAAACAGCCGAAGGAACAAAAAAATGGTGTAAAGGTGTATAGAATAGACGGTAAATATTTAGGCAGACAAAAAAATATCAATTTTGAGATTCAAATCAAATCGCTCGTTAATATCTTTTGGAGTGAAATCGAGCATAAGATTATTTATAAAAATTACAACTATATTATAGCAGATAACTTTTATAAGGATATTATGAAAGCTATTAAAAATAGTTTGACCACCATTGATCAGCAGCTCTTATTGATATCCAACCAGATTGAGACAGGTGAGACCAATACTATAGATAAGAGGGAAGAGCAGCTTGAGAACCTACTTTCAAAAATCATATACGATATGTTTGCCATACGGATGAAAGACAGTATTGGTGTCTTAGTTGATTTTAGGAAGTCCTGTGAAGCTATTGTCAAATATGTATTTAGAGATGCTTTAGAAAACAACATAGACAAGTATAATCATAATCTTATTACAGGCTTTGATAGATTAAAGCAAATAGATCAAAGCAGTATTGATTTTAAACAAAAAATCATATTTGAAAGAGAACCTGTTTTTGAAAATGCATATACGGCTATTTTAGGAACACATATCAAAAACTATACAAATGAGGAGTTCCAGTGGTGCCTATTTTTTAGAGTATTATTTGCTATAGAAGTTGATAATAATGTGGGAGATTTTGAGACCTTTATCCATTACTATACAGATAAAATATATCATAAGATTTCTTGCAACAGACTCAGTTCCAATTTTACTGCTAAGGAAACAAAAGAAATATTAGATACCATTATGATTCAGTTTGCAGCTATTTTTATTAAAGTAAATTCCGTAGAACTTTTGTATGAAAATGTTATTGAGCAGATTACAAAAATTGCAAACAGTATCATAGATACTTTATATAGGAACATTTTAACATTTGAGCAGTGGGAAGATGAAAAAGATATTTATTTAACACTCTTTGAACTGAGACTTGTTACGCTATTTAATATAGATATAAAACCTGAAACGGTACTGGACTTTCTGGAACGGGTACGTTACAGCAAGTCTAATATTGAGATGCCAAAAGGTATACTTAAGTATATTTATAAGGTCTAAACTTATAAAAAAGGTAATATTTACACATTACTATAAATAATTATGCAAAAAAAGATTAAAATCAGTGATGAAATATAGGAGATAGATTGATAATATGTTATAATTAACGAAGATATTTTAATATATTTTTGAAGGAGGAATAGATAGTGGTTAAATTATTTGAAGGCGGAGCCTATCTGATTGATGGAAAAGAGCTTATTCAAGATAACGATGAGGCATCAAACCTACTTAAACAAAAATTGGGAGATAAGGTGCCATCAAAAGACGAGGCATCTCAAAATACAATTGCTTACAGTATTTTAAAAGCACATAATACTTCTTCTGATAAGGACAAGCTGAAAATAAAGTTTGATGCAATGGCCTCTCATGATATTACCTATGTTGGCATTGTTCAGACCGCAAGAGCCAGTGGACTTACCGAGTTTCCTATTCCATATGCACTGACCAACTGTCATAATAGTCTCTGTGCAGTGGGGGGAACGATTAATGAAGATGATCATATGTTTGGTCTTTCGGCTGCCAAAAAGTACGGTGGTATTTATGTACCAGCGCATTTAGCTGTTATTCATCAGTATATGCGTGAAATGATGAGCGGCTGCGGTAAAATGATATTAGGATCAGACAGCCACACTAGGTATGGAGCTTTAGGGACCATGGCAATAGGAGAAGGCGGCGGAGAGCTGGCCAAACAGCTCCTAGGTAAGACTTATGATGTCAACCGTCCAGGGATTGTAGCCGTGTATCTTACCGGTAAACCACAGATTGGTGTGGGTCCGCAGGACGTTGCACTGGCTATTATAGGAGCCAGCTTCAAAAATGGGTATGTTAAAAATAAAGTAATGGAATTTGTTGGAGACGGTATCAAAAACCTGAATGTAGAATATAGAAATGGTATTGATGTGATGACAACAGAGACCACTTGTCTGTCTTCTATATGGACAACGGATGAGGCAGTCTGTGACTATTTTGATGCCCATGGCAGAAAAGAAGTTTATAAAGAACTTAAACCAGGTCATGTGGCTTATTATGACGGTGTTATTTATGTAGATTTATCAAAGATTAAACCGATGATTGCACTACCTTTTCATCCAAGTAATACTTACACTATTGAAGAGCTTAATGCAAACCTTGAGGATATACTGGCAACAGTTGAAAAAGAAGCTCAGGCGCAGTTTGCTGGTTCAAAGGTGCAGTTTACTTTAAGAGATAAGATTAAAAATGGTAAATTATTTGTACAGCAAGGGGTTATTGCGGGCTGTGCAGGCGGAACTTATGATAATATTTGTGATGCAGCAGATATTATTAGTGGGAACTCTATTGGAGACGGCGAATACGCTCTAAGCGTTTATCCATCAAGCCAACCAACTTATATGAGTCTCGTGGAAAATGGAGCTATTACAAAGCTTATGGCAGCTGGAGCTACTGTGAGAACAGCTTTCTGTGGGCCTTGCTTTGGAGCTGGAGATGTACCGCCTAATAATGCCTTAAGTATCAGACATTCTACCAGAAACTTCCTTAACCGTGAGGGCTCAAAGCCAAGTGATGGACAGATTGCATCAGTTGCACTGATGGATGCCCGCAGTATAGCTGCTACATCTATCAATGGGGGCCAGCTCACAGCAGCTACAGAGCTTGACCTCAATTTCACAAAACCTAAGTATTACTTCAATACTAAGATTTATGAAAA
>JARBTY010000189.1 GCA_029239935.1 Clostridia bacterium
TAAAATACAATGATACGATCCAAGCAAAGGAAGTGATTATGTGAGAAATAAAGTTAAAGCCTATCTAACGAAGCTAGTGATAGTGGCAGCAAGTACAATAGTACTGCTAGCTATACCAGCTTATGCGGCAGAACAAAAGCCTATTTTAAAACTTGAGGAGGCTGTACAATCAGCTATCAGCTATAGCAATCAGGCAGCCATTAACAGCAATCAATATGAGGCGTTAAAAGAGCAAATGAAAGTAAGCCAAGGAGCCGATTATTATCAGTATCAAAGCATTTATCTAAAAAAAGCAAAAAATGAGCAGCAAAAACAGCTCCTAGAAGACCGTATAACCAGTGACATTACTAGTAAATACAATGCGATGATTGTATTAGAAAATGAAATCGAAGCAATGCATAAAAGTATTGGGATAAGTGTAAAAGAGCTTCGGCAAGCAGAGCTAAAAAGCCAAAAAGGATTGATGAATCCCGTACTTTATCAAAGTAAACAAAATGAGATAGAAACTTTGAAAACAAGTATAAAGGCCAAAGAAGAGGAACTGCAAAATGCCAAGCTGTATTTTAAAGTGCTCACAGGCAAAGATATGGCAGAGTACATCCTAGAAGAGACCATCAGCTATGAACCTTTTAAGATAGAAGGATTAGTAGAAGGGTATATCAATAGTAAAATAAGTACCTATCTTCAATACGATAAAGAAATAGCCAAATTTGAGCAGGATAATATCATCAAGGATGGCGATCCAACGCCATTTTACGCAAATTACCTCAATACAAAAACAGCAGCAGATACAGCTGTGCTTCAGTTAGACGATAAACAGATTACTTTAAAGCAGACACTTATCAATAATTATACATCACTACTTAGTCTAGAAGACCAAATAAGCGGGCTACAGCTGCAGCTGGAGGTACTGGATAAGACCCTTAGGTCGGCGGAGTTAAAGTATCAAGCAGGCATGATCAGTGTGCTTGAGTATGATAAGCAACAGGCTAAAAAACAAGAAATTGAATTACAGATTCTTAAGTTAAAAAACAACTATAACAGTCTTAAAGACACAATTCAAAAACCATGGATTGCGGGATAAAATCTAGTTGTGGGAAGTGAAGCCAAGTGGCATTTTTAAGGAGCCAATGTAAAAGCACTTAGAGGCATTTACATTGACTCCTTTTTTGTAATCTAAAATCTAATAGAAACAAACCAATTCCTCAAAGAAGACATCAATAGTAACCAGATTTATATTTTAGCCACAGAGGTTCGGATTTAGGTTGTTCATTAAATTCAATTTCTTCACCGCATTTGGAACAATAGCTATCACTATACGGTATATATGTATTGCCGCACTCAAGGCAGCCGTGTAATTGAAAGTATTCATTTAGTACTAGAGGGGACTGAACATCATTAAAGTCTCCATCTGATAGAATGTCACAACAACATTTTGGGCAATAATTGATATGGGGATAAGCAAAGGTATGGCCACAGTACACACAGGTCTTGGTATTCAAAAAATTTTTAAATTGATTTAATACCTTTTTATCGGAATGATAATGAGATGAAAAACCATTCCAGATAGTATAATAATTAAAAACAGACAGTGCAGCTCTATGGGATAGCAGGCAATGCTTTTTTATGTCTTCGGGAGTAACAATGTTTAAAGCGCTGAGTAAGATGGGGTGTGCTAACAGCAATGTAGCAAAGTGATCGGCTTCAAGCTCTAAAATCTCTAGTTCAGCCTTTGGTTTAGTGCTTCTAGATAATCTCACAACATGGCATAGTTTATTGTGATCCAATATCATGTGGCCTATTTCGTGAGCCATATTCCAGCGATGTCTGTTGCTGTTAATAATGTGTTCATCCACATCATTATAGAAGATAAGATACTTGCCGGTGTCAGTGCTATAGTTGCAACTGGCGTCAAAGCTGCCTGCCATGACAGCCACCTGTTCTTTAGTTAAATGGTACTTCTCCATTTGGAGAGAGAAGGGTATGAATTTACATTTTTTAATGTGATTAACTATAAACTGTATTTTTTCAAGGTCAACAGGGAGTCTATCTATATTACAGTCTTTAAGTAATTTTCCAACTGTTTCACTTATATATCTATATCTTACCCTATTAATCAAAGCTAATCCTCCTCAAAATAGTCATTAAAGCTCAGCTCTAATATTTTCATCATTCTTTCTTGGTCGTCTTTTGACATTTTATTTCTTGCCGTTTCAATCCGTTGCATATCTCTGCAAAGCTGCGAAGATCTGCCTAATAAATAGTCAAGAGAGACATGAAAATAATCAGCTACCTTTTCAAGCTTATCTGTATTTGGAAAGCTTTTATTCCATCTACTGATGGTGCCATTTCCTAATCCTAATTCACTTTCTAATTTTGGAAGACTTAATCCTTTTTCTTTAGCCAAAGATCGAATTTTTTCTACCAGAGTCATTTTTTATCCCCTCACACGTTTTATAAAATAGATGAAAATAATCATGTAAAATATTGACTACTAGAAAATAATCATGTAATATGTGTTTATAATATGATTTAAAAGAAAATAATCATGTAAATTAGCAATAATAAAATCCAAAAAATAAATACATGAAAACTATCTAGTAAAACTTATGACTATATAATAGATTAATTGCTATTAAATGTCAATGTTAATATGCCAATAACAAGGTGATTTTATACAAGGTGAAAGAGGGGTTATGTCATGAAAAGATATAAAGAAATAGAGGATATGTTATACAGATACAATAGCATTAAAGCGGAGATCAGAGATATTGAACTGGATATAGAGGCGATCGAAAACGAATACACGGGATTAAGCACAAGCACTTATACAGAGATTAAAGCAAGTACAAGCACCTATAAATTTAACAGTATCATAGAAAATGAAGTTATTAATAAAGATCAAAAATTAGAGTATCTCATGAAGCTAAAAAGGGGCAAAGAAATACAGCTGGAAAAAATCGATAATATGTTAACCATGCTAACAAAGGAACAGTCTGAACTGATAGAACTTAGGTATTTTAAAAGGAATAAGATTAATACAGTAGCTTATAAGTTAGATGTAAGTGAAGAAACGGTTAAAAAGAATAGAGTAATCATACTTACCGTATTAAATGAGTTCTTAAATAAAAGAAATTATACCTAAAAAATACCTTATTTTTATATTTAAAGTGTGCTGAAAAATACCATTTGGAAGTGATACTATGTTAATGTAGACAAAAACAAATACCAATCACTAAAATTTTAGTTCTGTCTTTTATAACTATACATAAGACCTAAAAGAATGGATTAGTAACAGTGCAAATGTGATGCAACCACCTAAAAAGCGTACTGGAGGAAAAGAAAAATGAAAAAGCTGTTGGTTGAGCTAGCAATAGATAAAGAAACCATTAAAAAAATTGTAACAGCCATGAAACAGGCCAAACTTTATACCACTTCATTAGAACGTGCTGATGAGCGGTATGCTAGGTTAAAAAAACAACATGAGTTGTTAAGAAAACAATTAGAAACCGCTTATTTGGAAGTAGATAAGTGGCAAAAACTTAATAGTTATAATGAAGTTTTAAAAGTAGAAATAAAGGATTACAAGCTGCAAATAGAAGCAATAAAAATCGCATATGATTCCCAGCTGAGAAGTTTTATGCTTGACAATGCCCTGAGCAAAAGGCTCCATGATTTTGATGTGAAATAGCATCAATTGTTAATAAACGCATTCGACAAAGATAAACTGGTGCTGGGAGAAGATGGCTCTATTAAAGGCCTAGATGAACAATATGAAGCAATCAAGGAAAAATATGCAGAGTTTGTTATTGTAACTTAAGGACTTCAAAAGTCTAATTGCAAATGGAATAGAATAATGGGGTGGATAGTAAAAATGATTAGTCAAATAAAGACCTGTATGATAGACAAGTTACAGGGATTATACCCAGAGACAGAAGTATATGATACAGAAATCCCCGTGGCTGCCCAAACACCATCATTTCTAATACAACTAAAAAGTCAAGCTTATAATAAGCTGCTAAATACTAAATTTAGCAGCTTATTATCATTTGAAATAATCTATTCACCTGATATATTGCAGGATAAAGCGGCTATAGATTTGATTCAGTTAACCCTTTTAAAAGGGTTTGAACTATTGGAGTCAGAAAATCTTAGGGTGAGAATCAAAAATAAAAAATGCAGTATAGAGGAAGGCAAAATACACTTTACTTTTGATATAAGGTATACAGAAATGATAGCAGAGGCAGTAAATAGTATGAGAGAGATAGAACAATTTGAAATAAGGAGTGATATAAAGTGAGCGGAACATGGACTTCACAAAACAAAGTATTACCAGGAGTATATATTAATTTTTTGACGAACAAACCTCTTTCCATTATGCCCGGTGATCGTGGCACGGTAGCTATAGCACTGGAGCTAAGTGTGGGAGAAAAAGGTCAGTTATACTTTGAAACAGCTACATCAAGTGAGCTTAAAGAAAAAGCACCTACAGCAGCAGACTATGAATTAATTACAGAGGCCCTTAAGTGCGCGCAGACAGTTATTGTATATAATTTAGGTGTTGCCCATACTTCAGAAGATTTGGATGCAGGCTTAAATGTTCTTAAGACAGAGGATTTTAATACCTTTGCCTATCCATATGATGGAGAAGGTTTTGATACAAACAAGGCAGCTATTGCTTTGTGGGTAAAAGCTTTAAGGGCCGATGAAGGTAAATATGTACAAGCTGTTTTAGCGAGCTATGAGGCAGATGACGAAGCAGTCATTAATGTGGCTAATGGGATCAAACTTTCTGAGGGCAAAATACTCTCAGCAGCTCAATGTACAGCGTGGGTAGCAGGAGCTACGGCAGGAGCTAGAGTTAATCAGTCTAACACCAATAAAAAATACATAGGTGCCATTGATGCTGTGCCTAAGCTGACCAAAAATCAGATGGAAGAAGCTGTTACAGCAGGAAAATTTATTTTTAAATCAGATTTCAATCAAAATGTAACGGCAGTATATGATATTAACTCTTTCATTACCTATACAGCAGACAAGGCAAAGGACTTTAGAAAAAATAGAGTTGTGAGAGTGATTGATAACATTAACAATGATGTGACCAGTATTTTTGAAGCAAACTATATGGGAAAGGTTAATAATAATGATGAGGGCAGAAGCCTCTTAAGAGCAAGCCTTATCGATTATTTTAAAGAACTTCAGAGGCTGCAGGCTATTCAAAACTTTGCGCCTGAAGACGTAACCGTGCTGCCTGGAGCAGATACAGATGCTGTCATCATCGATAGTTATATTCAGCCTGTAGACAGTGCAGAAAAATTCTATATTACAGTGAACTTAAAATAGGGGGGATAGATCATGGCAGATAATTATGTAAAGCTGATGGATACCATATCTTCTAAAGAGGGTAAAGCATTTATCACAATCAATGGACAAAATAGAGAGTTGTTTGAGATATCCAACTGCAAAGCACAGCTGGATATGAAAGTACAAAGCAGACAAATGCTGGGACATAGAATGGCGCAGCATAAAGTCGTGGGTGCAGAAGGTACAGGCAGTATGACAATGTATTTTATGAACTCAGACATGTTAAAGCTGGCTATCGACTACATCAAGAATGGTACTTATGGCGGTATCAAACTTCAGATTAAAAACGAGGATGTACAAAGTACTATTGGCAAGCAGGAAGTCATTTTAAATAATGTCATACTTGCAACTATTCCGGTAACAGTTCTTGATGATCAGTCAGAAGATCCTGTTACGATTGATACAGACTTTACGTTTGATGATATAGAGGGATTATCGTTTTTTGATCTACCTGTAAATTTCAGATAGAAAGTGAGGGCCTAAGCGCCCTCTTTTTAATAGCAGTAATAAACGTGGATTAAGAAAATTAATCAATAAAATTAAGAAGGGACTTGAAAGCAAATGAAAAGTTTAAAGGCATTTTTAAATCCAACCAAAGTTGAAA
>JARBTY010000022.1 GCA_029239935.1 Clostridia bacterium
AGCAGAGCAAAATGTAGCGGTAGCGTATATGCCAGATGAAGAGCACGTAACCAGTATTATCGTTTATCAAGTGGCGGATAAAACAGCATTATCCCATCTTTTAGAGGAACGCATAGAGGACATATCTATTTATAAAAAAGAACAGAAGGGAGAAAATTTAAGAATTATTATAAAATAGTGATTTATCATAGGCGGGATACTTGACACTGACAGAGGTTTTTGTTAAATTAGAGGCGTAGGATAATATTACATTGCAATGAAAAAGAGGAGTAATAAAAATAGGCAGATTCAGCGAAATTGGGACAGTGGGAGCCAGTGACTACTTTTTTATGAAAGGCGCTTTGGAGTGATGCTTTTGAAAGAGGAATGCATTTTTGCATTCAATAAGGGTGGAACCGCGGAAGATACCTTTCGTCCCTTGCTGGGGATGGAAGGTTTTTTATTTTACTCAAAAATAATAAGGAGGCAAAATCATGAAGGAAAAGAATATGCAACAAATAGTAGCTGTGGCCAAATCAAGAGGGTTTGTCTATCCAGGTTCAGAAATATATGGAGGACTTGCAAACACTTGGGATTATGGTCCTTTAGGTGTAGAATTCAAAAATAATGTCAAAAAAGCTTGGTGGAAAAAATTCATACAAGAGAGTCCGTATAATGTAGGAGTAGACTGTGCCATCCTTATGAATCCACAGGCATGGGTAGCGTCAGGACATGTAGGGGGATTCAGTGATCCACTTATGGACTGTAAAGAATGTAAAGAGCGCTTTAGAGCAGACAAAATCATAGAAGACTTTTTTATAGAAAAAGGTGAGCCTCAGGTTGTAGATGGATGGAGCAATGAGGAGATGAAAAAATTCATTGAAGAAAACCAAATAGCCTGCCCAACTTGTGGAAAACATAACTTTACAGATATTCGCCAGTTCAATCTCATGTTTAAAACTTTTCAAGGGGTAACAGAAGATTCGAAAAATGTTGTTTACCTTCGTCCGGAGACAGCGCAAGGAATTTTTGTAAACTTTAAAAATGTTCAACGTACAAGCCGCAAAAAGGTACCTTTTGGAATTGGTCAAATAGGTAAGTCCTTTAGAAATGAAATCACGCCAGGAAACTTTATTTTTAGAACAAGAGAGTTTGAACAAATGGAACTGGAATTTTTCTGTAAGCCAGGCACAGATTTAGAGTGGTTTGGATACTGGAAAGATTATTGCAAAAACTGGCTTCTCAACCTCGGGGTGCAAGAAGAAAACCGCATCAGAGATCATGCGGCTGAAGAGCTTTCTCATTACAGTAATGCTACTTCAGATATTGAATTTTTGTTTCCGTTTGGATGGGGAGAACTTTGGGGGATTGCAGATCGTACGGATTTCGACCTTAAACAGCATGAAGCACATTCCGGCGTAGATATGAGTTATTTTGATCCTACCACAAATGAAAAATATGTGCCTTATTGTATCGAACCTTCTTTAGGTGCTGATAGAGTAACCTTAGCTTTTTTATGTGAAGCATATGATGAAGAAACCTTAGAAGATGGAGATGTAAGAACAATTTTCAAATTCCACCCAGCATTAGCGCCTGTTAAGGCAGCAGTTTTCCCATTATCAAAAAAATTGTCTGAGGAAGCCATTCAAGTCTATCAAATGCTTTCAAAACATTTTAATGTAGAATATGATGAAAGCGGTTCTATCGGAAAACGTTACAGACGTCAGGATGAAATAGGGACACCTTTCTGTATTACGTTTGATTTTGACTCACAAGAGGATAAAATGGTTACTGTTAGGGACAGAGATAATATGTCGCAACAACGCATGCCTATTGAAGATTTAGTTGCCTATATCCAAGGGAAAATGGAATTTTAATAGACGAATTTATCAAAAAATTATAACATAGATTAAAAATTTTAAAACAGTCTAGTCAATCGTTAATTTTATGGTATAATGTATGAGAAATGCTGATAGTAGCTAGTCCATTTAGTATTCGTCGCCAACAAAGACTAAGGATTTAAAACACTATTTGATGCAATGAAGAAAAATTAGGAGGGAAAAACATGAGCCAAAAATGGGTTTATATGTTTAAAGAAGGAGATCCAAAAAACAAGAATCTGTTAGGTGGAAAAGGTGCCAATCTTGCGGATATGACACAATTAGGTTTGCCAATTCCTCAAGGGTTTATTGTGACAACTGAGGCCTGCACAGGTTATTATGACAACAATAAACAACTTTCAGAAGACATGATTGACCAAATCAAAGCCAGCTTATCTGAATTAGAAGAAATATCAGGTAAAAGATTTGGTGATACAGAAAATCCATTACTTGTTTCAGTTCGTTCGGGAGCAAGAGTATCTATGCCAGGGATGATGGACACTGTATTAAATTTAGGACTTTCAGATGTCGCCGTGGAAGGTCTTGCAAAAAAAACAGGTAATGAAAGATTTGCCTATGATTCATACCGCCGCTTTATTCAGATGTTCTCAGACGTAGTTATGGAAATCCCAAAACCACGTTTTGAAAAAATTATAGATGCAATGAAAGAGGAAAAAGGTGTTTCTTTAGATACAGAGCTTACAGCTGCAGATCTAAAAGAGATGGTTGTGAGGTTTAAAGCACTCTATAAACAAGAAAAAGGTGTTGATTTCCCACAAGAACCAGAGCTTCAGTTAATGGAAGCCATCAAAGCTGTTTTCCGTTCTTGGATGAATCCAAGAGCCATTGTTTATAGAAGAATGAATGATTATCCTTCAAGCTGGGGTACAGCTGTAAACGTACAAATGATGGTATTTGGTAATATGGGGGATACATCAGGTACAGGAGTTGCTTTTACAAGAAATCCATCTACAGGTGAAAATAAAATTTATGGAGAGTACTTAATCAATGCACAAGGTGAAGACGTTGTGGCAGGTATACGTACACCAAACCCTATTTCACAGCTTGAAAATGATATGCCAGAAGTTTATGCTGAATTTGAACGTATTTATACTAAACTAGAAGGCCATTACCGTGATATGCAGGATATGGAATTTACAGTTGAAGATGGTACACTCTATTTCTTACAAACACGTAATGGCAAAAGAACAGCAGGGGCAGCACTTAAAATCGCTGTAGATTTGGTTGCAGAAGGTAAAATCACAGAAGAAGAGGCTGTTCTTCGCGTAGATCCAAAACAATTAGATCAACTGCTTCATCCAATGTTTGATCCAAAAGCACTGAAAGCTGCTAAGGTAATCGGCAGTGCACTTCCAGCTTCGCCAGGAGCAGCAGCAGGTAAAGTTTATTTTACAGCTGAAGATGCAAAAAATGCAGCAATAGCAGGTGAAAGAGTTATTTTAGTTCGTCTTGAAACATCTCCAGAAGATATTGAAGGTATGGCAGCAGCTAAGGGTATCTTAACTGTTCGTGGTGGGATGACATCCCATGCAGCTGTGGTTGCTCGTGGTATGGGAACATGCTGTGTATCAGGTTGTGGAGAGATTAAAATCAATGAAGAGAAAAAAATATTTGAACTCGCTGGTACAGTGTATAAAGAAGGTGACTATATTTCATTAGATGGTTCTACTGGAAACATCTATGGAGAAGATGTTGCGACAATTGAGCCAGAAATCACAGGGGACTTTGAAACGCTTATGGTATGGGCAGATAAAGTACGTACATTAAAAGTTCGTACCAATGCTGACACACCAAAAGATGCAGCAAATGCAGTAAGATTTGGAGCAGAGGGTATTGGTCTTTGCCGTACAGAGCATATGTTCTTTGAAGAAGATCGTATCATGAAAGTACGTAAAATGATTGTAGCAAAAGAAGAGGCAGAGAGAAGAGCAGCACTTATAGAACTTCTTCCATTCCAAAAAAATGACTTTGTAGGCATCTATGAAGCGATGGAAGAAAGACCAGTGACCATTCGTCTCCTTGACCCACCACTGCATGAATTCTTACCACATAATGATGAAGACATTGCAGAACTTGCAAAAGCAATGGGTATTACCTTTGAGGAATTAAAAGCGACTGTTGAGTCACTGCATGAGTTCAATCCAATGATGGGACACCGTGGATGCCGTCTTGCCGTTTCTTACCCAGAAATCGCTGAGATGCAAGCACGTGCTATTATTGAAGCTGCTGTACAAGTGAAAAGAGAAAAAGGTTATGATATCGTACCAGAAATCATGATTCCACTTGTAGGTGAAAAGAAAGAGCTTAAATATGTTAAAGATATTGTTGTTAAAACAGCAGATGAAGTGATTAAAGAAGCTGGTATCGCGCTCACCTATCATGTAGGTACAATGATTGAGATTCCTCGTGCAGCACTTACAGCAGATGCGATTGCTGAAGAAGCAGAGTTTTTCTCATTTGGGACCAATGACCTTACACAAATGACATTTGGATTCTCTCGTGACGATGCTGGTAAGTTCTTAGAAGATTATTACAAAAAAGAGATTTACGAAACAGACCCATTTGCCAAACTTGATCAAACTGGCGTTGGTGAGTTAGTTAAAATAGCAGCTGAAAAAGGAAGAGCAACCCGTCCTAATATCAAATTAGGTATATGCGGTGAACATGGTGGAGATCCTTCTTCCATTGAATTCTGCCATAGAGTAGGATTAAACTATGTATCATGCTCACCTTTCCGTGTGCCAATTGCACGTTTAGCAGCAGCTCAAGCAGCTCTTAAAAATAGATAAAAGTTAGAAGTAAAAGATTAAAAAGGGTACTATTTTCCTAAGTGTTTTAGGAGATAGTACCTTTTTGATTGAGTTATAAAAAACCCTATCTTTAGGCAGCCTATAGATGTTAAGGAATGAAATATTTTTATTTTTTTTACAAAAATGTCATTTAAAAAAGGAAATGAGAAGATTATGTAGTATTTATATAAGTATGTGGGGTGATGTGTATGTGCCATAGAAAAGAGCAGGAAGTATCTGAAATGAACTGTTTAAGTAGTTATGCCTGCCATTCGGTTCATTCCAGAGGAAGGGAAATGCCAGAAGAAGAATGTGAAATAAGGACAGTTTTTCAAAGAGACCGTGACAGAATACTACATTCAAAGACATTTAGAAGATTAGCACATAAAACACAAGTTTTTATTGCACCGGAAGGGGACCATTATAGAACAAGGCTTACTCATACCCTTGAAGTATCACAAATTGCAAGAACTATTGCCAGAGCCCTGAAGCTAAATGAAGATTTGGTAGAAGCTATTGCGCTAGGACATGATTTGGGACATACCCCTTTTGGTCATACTGGTGAGCATGCCCTACAGGAATTAACAGAAGGAGATTTTTCCCATCATAAACATAGTTTAAGGGTAGTGGATCAGCTAGAGAACGATGGCAAAGGACTTAATCTTACATATGAGGTGAGAAACGGCATATTAAATCATCCTACAAAAGGGACACCCTGTACACTTGAAGGAAGGGTTGTTCAAGTATCAGATAAAATTGCGTATATTAATCATGACATTGACGATGCTATTAGAGGAAAAGTCTTAAAACAAGAAGATTTACCTCAAAAGTGTATAGATATTTTGGGAGAATCATCAAGAGAGAGAATACATCTTTTAATTACGGATATTATAAAAGAAAGTCACCATCAAGATACAATAAAAATGAGTAAAAAGGTGGAACATGCATTTTATAATATGCGAGAGTTTTTGTTTGAAAAGGTGTATGTAGGTTCTTTAGCTAAAGAGCAGGAAGATAAAGCTAAGCAAGTTATTAAACAACTTTATAGGTACTACATTGATAAAACCCATGAGTTGCCTGAAGCCTATATAGAAAGACTTCAATCAGGAGATTCAAAAAAGCAGATTGTATGTGATTATATTGCTGGGATGACGGATCGCTATGCCATCCATAAATATTGTGACTTGTTTTTTCCATCTTCTTGGACTATTTATTAAGGTAATTTTAAAGAAAGAAGGAGAGTAGATGTATTATCCAGAGCATATAATAGAAACTATTAGAGAACGAAGCGATATCATTTCTATCATCTCCGAGTATACAATGCTTACAAAAAAAGGACATTCCTATACAGGCTTATGTCCCTTTCATAATGAAAAAACACCCTCTTTTTCTGTAAACGAAGAAAAACAGCTGTACTATTGTTTTGGCTGTGGAGCAGGGGGCAATACCATTACATTTTTGATGCAAAAAGAAAATATGACTTTTTTAGAGTCTATTCGCTATTTAGCTGAAAGAGAGAATATAACACTTGATGACAGTTATATGACCCCAGAAGAAATCGAAAGAAATCAAAAAAGACAGCTTTTATTAGAAGTGATTAAAGAAGCAGCACGTTTTTTTCATTTTACCCTAAGAGATGAACGGAATAAAGAGATTTTAGACTATTTTATACATCGAGGGCTTTCGATGGAAATGGTTAAACAATTTGGTCTTGGTTATTCACCTGCTGAATATAATAGTCTTTATAAATATTTGAGAGAAAAAGGCTATACAGATTATTTGCTTTTAGAAAGTGGATTATTTTTGAAGAGTGAAAAAAAGGGGCTTATTTATGATCGATTTATGTCACGGATTATTTTTCCAATTTTTGATGTCAATAAAAAAGTCATTGGATTTGGAGGAAGAGTCATTGATAATAGTATGCCCAAATATCTCAATTCACCTGAAAACATCTTATTTAATAAGAGCAATGTACTTTATGGACTCAATTTTGCAAAAACAAGTACAAGCCCTTATTATATTCTTGTGGAGGGTTATATGGATGTTATCGCCATGCATCAAGCAGGATTTACTCAGACAGTAGCTTCTTTAGGGACCGCATTTACTGCATCTCATGCTAAAATCCTAAAAAGGCATACGCAAGAAGTCATTATTATGTATGACACTGATGGAGCGGGTGTTAATGCAACTTTAAGAGCTATTCCTATACTAAAAAGTGAGAAAATTAAGGTCAGAGTACTACAGCTTCAAGGAGGTAAGGATCCAGATGAATATTTGAAGCAATATGGAAAAGATGAATTATTACACTTAATAGAGGCGTCAAAATCAGATATTTGGTTTAAGATAGCTCAGATTGAATTGAGATACACCATCGAGGTACCTGAGCAAAAGGTGAAGTTTTTACAGGAAGTAGCCAGCATGTTAAGTGAAGTAGAAAGTACAATCGAACAAGCTGTTTATATTGATGAAATTTGCAGTTTATATCAGATTGAAAATAACGCATTTAGAGCGGAGATAAACAGTCATTATAAAACAACTGCAGCTCTAAATACTATAAAAAGTGTCAAAAGAGAAACAAGAGATATCAGACAAATAGTTAGCGGAGAAGTGGCCTTTTTAGCGGTTATCTATCATTATCCTAATATAGCTCGGCGTATTAAGTCTTATATTAAGGCAGAAATGTTTGAAAGTCCTCTTCTAAAGGATTTGGCAGAAGCTGTTTTTGAGGCAGCAGAGTCGAAGAGAGATGTAGATATGAAATATTTTACAACAAATTATCCAGAAGTAAAGGATCAAAATATTATTTCTCATATTATTATTCATAAAGACGTAAGATATGAAGACCAGACTATTTTGCAAAAAATGATTGTTGAGAATATAAAACGCCTAAATAAAAATTATATAGAAAAAGAGCTCAAAGAGACAAAAGATATTAATAAAGTACAAAAACTACTATTTCAAAAAAAGGAACTTGACAAATTGTATATTGATTTTATAAATGGTTAGAATAGTAGACAGGAGAAAGGATTGATAATAGTGAAAGATGTAGCAGAACAGAAGCAAATATTTAAGACTAAAATAGAACAGCTGATTAATATTGCAAAAGATAAAAAAGGTATTTTAGAACAAGATGATATCAATGAAGTTTTTTCAGATATGGAGTTGGAGCCTAGTAAGATTGAACAGATTTATGAGTATTTAGAAGCCCAAAATATCGATGTTATTGGTAATATAGCTGATGTAGAAGTAGAAGAGACAGAGATAGATTTTAACAACTTGCCAGATGGTATCAGTATTGATGATCCTGTACGTATGTACCTTAAAGAGATTGGTAAAGTACCTCTTTTATCAGCAGATGAAGAAATCAAACTTGCGCAAAGAATGGAAAATGGTGATAAGGAAGCTAAAAAGAAACTAGCTGAGGCCAATCTGCGATTGGTTGTAAGTATTGCCAAACGTTATGTTGGAAGAGGTATGTTATTTTTAGATCTTATACAAGAAGGTAATTTAGGACTTATTAAAGCAGTAGAAAAATTTGATTATACAAAAGGCTACAAATTCAGTACCTATGCCACCTGGTGGATTAGACAAGCTATTACAAGGGCTATTGCTGATCAAGCGCGTACGATCCGTATACCCGTTCATATGGTAGAGACAATCAATAAACTAATGAGAGTATCAAGACAATTGCTTCAGGAATTAGGGCGGGATCCACAGCCGGAAGAGATTGCCAAAGAAATGGAGATGACAGTAGCTAAAGTTCGTGAGATTATGAAAATTTCTCAAGAACCAGTATCGCTGGAGACGCCTATTGGTGAAGAAGAGGACAGCCATTTGGGAGATTTTATTCCAGATGAGGATATCCCAGTGCCAGCTGAGGCAGCCGCTTTTACGCTTCTAAAAGAGCAGCTTATAGAAGTGCTTGATACATTAACAGAAAGAGAACAAAAAGTGTTAAGATTAAGATTTGGGCTTGATGATGGCAGAGCAAGGACTCTTGAAGAAGTGGGAAAAGAGTTTAACGTAACAAGAGAAAGAATCAGACAAATAGAAGCCAAGGCACTTAGAAAATTAAGACATCCAAGCCGAAGTAAAAAACTTAAAGATTACTTAGAATAGAAGTTGATTCATCAACTTCTCTTTTCTATAGTTAAGGGAATATTCTTATAAAAAGTAAAACAAAGGGGTGTTAGTGTGCAATTGTCTCATAGATTAGCTACAATAGCTGAGTGCGTTCCAAAAGACAGCAAAGTAGTTGATGTTGGAACGGACCATGCGTATATTCCTATCTATCTTATTAAAAACAACTTGATTAAGACTTGTATAGCCACAGATATCAACAGCGGACCTTTGCAAAAGGCAAAACTAAATATGCAGTTACATAGGGTAGAGAATATTGAACTAAAGCTTACTAATGGATTGCAGGGTGTGAAATGCAAAGAAGCTGATACCATTATAATAGCTGGTATGGGAGGCTATTTGATGATCGATATTCTAAAAAATAGTCTTGAATTGGTTCAAAGCGCAAAAAGACTTATTTTACAGCCACAGCAGGATATTGCTCAGGTGAGAAAATTTTTGCATTATATAGGATTTAAAATAGAAGATGAAGTATTTATACAAGATGATGAAAAGTACTATACGGTTATCATAGCCGTTTTAGGCAATGAAAAATATAACCATGCATATGATTATGTCTATGGCAAAATATTGATAGATAAAAAAACTGCTTTATTCCAACACTGGATGCAGCAAAAACAACAAAAGCTCAAAGAAATTGAAATCTATCTTCAGCAAGGACATTCTCAACATACAAAGAAGCGGAAAGAAGAACTGGAAAATGAATTGAAAATGCATAGTGAGGTGATGGCATGTATCTTTTAAATGATATTATCAAAACATTAGAATCTATTGCACCTCCAGAACTTGCTGAAAAATGGGACAATGTTGGGCTTATGATAGGAAGCAGAAATCAACCAATTAAGAAAGTATTATGTGCATTAGATATCAATGAAGAAGTGATAGAAGAAGCTATCCAAAATAATGTAGAATGTATTATTACCCACCATCCCTTATTCTTTAAGCCTATTCATCAAATTGATTTTGAGACACCTAAGGGCCGCCTTATCAAAAGACTCATTTGTAGCCATATTTCTGTGTATGCGATGCATACAAATTATGACAGTGTACATGGAGGCATTAATGATATCCTATGTCATGAAATAGGCATAGGGAATACGAAGGTGCTACATCCAACTTATACTGAGAGTAGGTATAAAATAGCTGTGTATGTCCCAGAAGGCAGCTGGGAATCCGTAAGGCAGGCGCTAATTGAGTGTGGTGTCTGTTCCATAGGCAATTATAAAGGTTGTACATTTATGACACAAGGAGAAGGTACTTTTATACCGCTTGAAGGAAGTAACCCTTATTTGGGTGAAACAGGGCGCTTAGAGTACGTTAAAGAAAGAAAAATCGAATGTATAGTTAATGAGAAGGATATTGAGAGTGCATTGGAGGCCATAAGGCAAGTTCATCCTTATGAAGAGCCCGCTTTTGATATCTATAGACTAGAAAACCTATCTCAAGTCAGCGGGTTTGGAAGGTACGGGGATCTTCAGCAGGAGTTATCCATAGAGGCATTCATTATAAAGCTTAAGAAGATATTTGGCTTGTCCTATGTGAGAGTTACACCATTTAAGGATAAAACTGTTAAGCGTATAGCAGTATGCTCTGGCAGCGGGGCAGAGTTCATCAAAAGAGCCAGCCATGTAGCAGAGGTTTATGTTACTGGGGATCTCAAATTTCATGAGGCACAAGAAGCTTGTGCATTAGGTCTCACTGTGATTGATATTGGGCACTATGCTTCAGAGCATATCGCCATGAAGTTTTTGGCAGGCGAGATGAACAACCGATTAAAGGATTTAGAAATCAGATATTCCCTGGTTGATGGAGAGGCTATAAGGATTCAATAAGAAAGGAGTGTTATATGGAACAGGTTATTAATATAACGTTTAAGAATGGTACAAAAATGCAGTCAGAGAAGAAAGTTACATTTTATGATATCTCTGAGAAAGTTAAGGATAACTATCCCTTTCCTATTATGTTAGCCAAGGCAGGTAATCATTTTAAAGAGTTATCTAGCATGATCAGCGAAGAGATTGAAGATTTGGAGTTTATAGATTTGAGTTATAAGGATGGCATGAGAGTCTACCAAAGAAGTGTGACATTTTTACTGATTGCTGCCGCAAAAAGGGTGTTTCCAAACTGCAATATATTAGTGAACCACCATACAGCAGGGGGGTGTTTTTGTGAGTTTAAAGATGAGAGCTTGTGTACAGCTGAGAATATTCATCAAATAGAGCACGAAATGAGCAAAATGGTTAAAGAAGAACTTCCAATTACGAAGGAAATTCTTTCGGTTGATGAGGCACTTAAGCTTTTTGCCAAAGAGAATAGACCTGATAAGACAAGTTTGTTTAAATATAGGAGGACCTCTACGGTTAATCTATATTGCCTGGATCAGATTAAAGATTATTTTTATGGTTATATGGTGACAAATACAAAACATCTCTCGCTTTTTAAGCTGATTCCCTACGCCCATGGCTTTATACTTCAGTTTCCAAATGAACAAAACCCAGCAAGTTTAGCAGAGTTTTTACCACAGGCTCAGCTGTCTCAGGTTTTTAGAGAGTCAGAAAAATGGGCAAGAATCATGGGAGTTGATATTGTAGGCGCACTAAATGATGCGATTTGCAGTGGCAAAACTGAAGATCTTATTAAAATATCCGAAGCATTGCATGAAAAAAAAATAGCTGAGATTGCAGATCAAATATTAGCTAAAGATTGTATTAAATTAGTATTAATTGCAGGTCCTTCCTCCTCAGGAAAGACTACCTTTGCTAAAAGGCTTTGTATACAGCTTAGAGTCAATGGTATGAAACCCCATGTTATTTCTATTGATGATTATTTTGTAGACCGGGAGCTGACCCCTAGAGATGAAACTGGAAGCTATGACTTTGAGGCCTTAGAGGCAATAGATATCCAGTTATTTAATGATCATGTTAATCGTTTAATAAAAGGGGAAGAGGTAGAAATACCTAGCTTTAATTTTGTGACAGGCCAGAGGGAATATAAAGGGCACAAGATCAAGTTAGAGCAAGAAGACTTATTGGTGGTAGAAGGTATTCATGGTCTTAATGAAAGATTAAGTTATGCTATTGCAAAAGATAATAAATTTAAGATTTATATAAGTTGCCTGACTCAGCTCAATATAGATTATCATAACAGAATTCCAACGACAGATACAAGGCTTATCAGGCGTATGGTAAGAGACAATCAGTATAGGGGGATATCGCCAGAAAAAACAATGGCTTTATGGGCATCGGTGAGACGAGGAGAAAATAAAAACATTTTCCCCTTTCAGGAAGAAGCGGACGTCATGTTTAACTCGGTTCTTATCTACGAATTATCTGTTCTCAAACAAAAAGCTGAGCCTTTATTGTTCCGGATCAACAGATCCTCCCCGTATTATACAGAGGCTAAACGGATCCTTAAGTTTTTAGAGTATTTCTTAACGATAGACACTTCCAGCATTCCAACCAATTCGCTGATTAGGGAATTTCTTGGAGGAAGTTCTTTTTGAAAATTGACAGGATAGAAGAAATATGCTATTGTATATAGGTTGTTAAGTAAGTCAGACAGTCGCACGTACATTTCTGAAAGGAAGTACTTGAGGAACGTCCGAGCTCCCGAGAGCAAGGTGCTGGATAACACCCAGTGGAGGCAACTCTAAGGAAAGTGCAACAGAAATAGACCACCTATCTTAGGATAGGCAAGGATGGAAAGGCGAGGTAAGAGCTCACCGTCCTTTAGGCGACTAAAGGAGCCATGTAAACCCCACCTGGAGCAAGACCGTATAGAAAGACGCAAGATAGCTGCTCGCTATGTCTTTGGGTAGGTCGCTAAAGCCTATAGGTAACTATAGGCGTAGATAGATGACTGTTTAATACAGAACTCGGCGTATAGATTTGGTTAACATATTGATAGACAAAGCTTTTGGCTTTGTCTATTTTTAATTGGGTTCAATTTGTTAAGATGATAATAATAGAATATAGAATAGCGTATTGAGGAATAATGGGCTGTAAGGCAGCTGCTTTTATAAATTGAGAGGATTTTTGTTTTATGATATGATAAAATGAAATGATAAAATAGTATATAGGCGGGAAGTAAAGTATGGAGCTATGGTTAGGGTCACTATTAAAAGAACTCAATAGTATTTCACGTATGGCTATTTTGGAAAACGCTTTTGAGACAGAGAAAATGCTACGCAGTTATTCAAAAATCTTAAAATACAGATGGGGTCACGAAGGAAATATAGTGATTGCAAGTTCAGAATTTGAGGTCATAAAAACACTTTGTGAGTTCTATCAAAGTAAATGGCATAAGACATTTCATTTTGAAATTAGTCAGTCAGCAGATACCAAATCGCTCTTCATCCCTCACTATGGGATAATGGGGTATTTGAGTGTTATTTTAGAGAGCCTTGAAAACGAAACAAGAGATGACCTTCAAGTCACAGTAACTGCTGAGGGAATTGAGGGGCATATTGTTTTTTGCCTGCTGTTCACAGGAGGTGAGTATTTTGAAAAGATTTATTCAAAGGCTCAAAAGGCAAAGCAAGGGTTATATGACTCCATCCCAGCAGCGGAAGCTCGGTGGACAAAAACTTTTGGTGAAAATGGGATTCAAGTAAAGATACAGGATAAACTTCACCTGAAAATTTTATTTACAGTGACGCAAAGTTAGGAGTACAGTATGAGAAGAATGATTGATTTAATGAAAAGTGTCTCCATACGTGTGCAACTAATTTTCTTTTCTATTTTAATGAGCTGCATGATTGGAGGTATTGCCTTTTTTGTATTACACTGGAATGCTAAGGCATTACAAAATGATTCAGAATATATGAATTATATTTTTAAAATCAATAAGTTATATCAGATACAAGAAGAAAATGGAAAATATTTATATCAAGTTGTTAAGACATTAGATGAAGAAGCCAAGATGAATCTAAGACAGCAGATTACAGAATCCTATGAATTGCTCAATGCAGTTGAATTAAGTTCGGTATCGGTAGATTCTAACGTAAGAATTAGGGTAACCCGATACCTATTAAAAAGATTTGAAAATCACGTGGAAGAAGTAATCTGGCTTAGGAAGTTTGAGGATAACGGAACCGATCAAGTAGAGGCAGACAGTTCCTATTATGTGATTTATATGGAATCATTGGATATTTTGTCCCGTATCACTACCTATCTACAAGAAATATTGAGGCTTAGTGTAGAAGAAAATCGGGAGTTTATTGAGAAGGCATCACAAAATAACAAGAGGTTACAGAGGCTTATAATCTTTTTCGTCTGTATAGTAGTAGTGGCAAGTATAAGTTTCTGTATCTTTTTTTCTAATTATGTGACGGGACTTATTAAGCGCATAGCCGCTATGACAAAAAAGATAGCTAAAGGTAGCGAAAAACATGAAATCATGTCCATGGCAGGGCCTAAAGAAATTCAGGAATTAACGAGTAATTTCAATCAATTGCTGGATACGATTTATGCGCTTAATGGAAAGGCGGAAGAAAAGGTTAAATTAGAACTGCGTTTATCAGAAGAAAAGCTGGAGAAAATGAAGGTGCGGGAATTATTAAAAGAATCGCAGCTTCAGGGATTGCAGACACAGATTAACCCTCATTTTTTATTCAATACATTAAATGTCATTTCTATGACTGCACTCTTAGAAAATGCAGATCAGGCTTATGCTTTAATGATAGCTCTATCAAAATTTATGCGTCACTATCTTAAAAAAGTTAAAAGTAATGTGCCTTTAGAAGAAGAATTAGACATGATTTCACAGTATTTATATATATTAAAAGCCAGAATGGGCGAACAACTCCTTTACAGTATTCAGTGTGATGTGAAAACTAAGGAAATAAAGATTCCTGTTTTTACACTACAGCCTATTGTAGAGAATGCCTTCAAGCATGGAATAGAAGATCAAGTTGAACAGGGGCGAATTGATATTAGAATTAAAGAGAGAAATCGGAGTTTGTATTTAAGTATCTATGATAATGGGAAAGGCATGACAAAAGAGGAAATAGACAGCGTTAGAAAAAAACTTATGGTTCATGATGTAGATTTTGGGGATCAGGCACATATAGGCATTGAGAATGTAGGGTATCGATTGAACCTAGTTTTTGAAAATAGGGTGAAGTATTACGTGAGAAGCTCTTCGAGAAAGGGAACTATTTTTACCATTCAAATCATTTTAGAGTAAAAGAGGAAAGATAATGTTTCGTTTACTAATTGCAGATAATGAATATATAGAAAGAGAAGCGATGAAAACCATTGTCCAAAGAAAATTTGGAGAATTATATGAGATACGGGAAGCGGCAAATGGCCTACAGGCTATTGAAGAAGCAAAAACCTTTTTGCCACATGTGATTTTTATGGACATTAAGATGCCCTTTTGCTCAGGTATTGAAGCTGCTAAAAAAATACGTGAGTTTTCGCCGGAGGTGAGCATTGTGTTTATTACGGCCTATGATTATTTTGATTATGCCAAAGATGCTATTGCGCTTCAAGCGGCAGAGCTATTACTGAAGCCCGTAGAAATGGAAAAAGTATGGAGTTTAATAGAGACACTTACGGAAAAAATGATTAAGGTGGAGAAATGGCAATACCAGAATAAAGAACTGGAATTTAAATTTGAGCAGATTACCAGAGGTTTTCAGCTAGAGTTCATGAAAAGTTTGAAAAATTATAATACCTCGTTAGAAAGTATTGAACAATATTTAAAGATTATGGATATTTCCTTTGTCTGCGCAATGGCAGTGACGTTGGATTTTACAACCATTACACAGTATAAAACCAGTGGCATTATTGAGAAGAATTTTATGCGTACACGGTTCTTAGATAAAGTCAGCAGACAAAGTGAGAAAAAAGGAATCCTATGTATTATTGGAGCGGTGGATGACTGTATGCAGCTTTTATTCTTAGAATCAAGAAGAGGAGAGAACGATCATGAAAGTATGAGAGAAAAATCTATTCTTGAAGATGTTCAGGATATGATGGATGAAGCTATGGCTCAGATGCATATGAAGGTGGACTATACGAGAAGTGAACTGATTACGGAACCTTCTCACCTGCCTATGGCTTTGTATTTATCAGAACAAACTCAGCTAGATAAGCAGGGAGCGGGGCAAAATGGTTATCCCTATGAATTAGAAGAACAGCTTATAGCTGCTTTAGAAAAACATCATTTTGAAGAAGCCAGAGGTTATATTGTGCAAATAGCAAAAGTTTTGCGCAGACTATACAGCGGTAATGCGTTTAATCGGGAAGCTAGGGGGCTATATGCTATCGTTAAACGAACACTGAGGAGGTTTTCAGAGGATGTGATGATGCCTTATGCCGACCAGCTATCTGAAAGAATTTTTCAAGATGTGGATATGGTTTCTTTTTTTCAAAGGTTTTTTAGTTATGCAGAAGACATTATAGAAAATAGAAAGGATAAGAATCAAGTTTTGATTCAAAAAATAAAAGACTATCTTGAAGCGCATTATAGGGAGGATATTTCCCTCAAACAAGCAGCTGAGATGATAGGATTTAGTTCCTTCTACTTCTCTAAATTGATGAAAGAATATCTGAATACAAGTTATGTAGAGTATCTAGCGTCTGTCCGTATGCGAAAAGCTAGGGAGTTATTAGAAACGACCGATAAAACGATCAGTGAAATCGGCTATGAAGTAGGTTATGCAGATGCTAATTATTTTACCCGTGCCTTCAAACGGATAGAGGGTATGACACCAACGGATTATAAAGCTAATCATTTTAAAGGATAGCACAAATTTGTTTCCTGGGATTTAAAGGGGAAACAAATTTGTGCTATTTTTGTAGAATTATGAAAAACATAGCAATATAGTGATATAAAAAACAAGTCTGTGAATGGTTGTCTTTTGATGAGATTGTTATAATGATATCATTCGTTCAGAAGAGAATAAAAAGTAGGAGGGCTCGAGATTGAAGAGAAAAATTTTAGCTATAGTGTCAGTTGTTTGTATCTTATTTTCGCTTACAGCATGCAGCAGTGCAACAGGGGCTGAAACAGGAAAAGAAGAAGTGTGGAATGTTGCAGTTATTCAAACGGAGAACCATCCCCAAACCTTAGCGGTTGTGAAAATGGGAGAGATTTTTTCGGAGCTTACAGATGGAAGGTATAGATTTGAGGTGTACCCTAATGAATTATTAGGACCACAGAGGGAAACGCTAGAGCAGGTTCAATACGGTATTATTGAGATGGCTGTTATTGGAAACTCTAATATTTCAAGTTTTGTAGAAGGTTTTCTAACCTTTGAAATACCATTTGTATTTGATGATCAGGCACATCAACAAAAATTCTTTGAAACCTCAGATGAGGTAGAAAACTTATTTAAACAAACAGAAAAATACAATTTTAAAATGGCTACTTATTTTACTGCAGGTACAAGAAATATGTATACTAGCAAGCCTATTCATTCCGTTAAAGATTTAAAAGGTATGAAAATCAGAACGGCAGAATCTGATACATATGCCAAAATGATGAAATATTTAGGTGGATCAGCAACACCGATGTCTATGGGTGAAGTCTTTACAGCCATACAGTCAGGGGTAGTAGATGGAGCAGAAAATAACGAAGCTTCTTACAGCAATTCAAAGCATTATGAAATTGCACCTTACTATTCTTACACAAAACATTTAATTGTACCGGACTATTTGATTGTAAACACCAAATTATATAATAAATTGTCAGAAGAAGATAAAAAGGCCTTTACAGAAGCGGCTAGGTTGGCAGCAGAATATGAATACAACCTGTGGGAAGAAGATGCAAAGAAGTCTTTAGAAAAAGTAATAGCGGGTGGAGCCACAGTCATTGAAGATGTAGATGTAGCCTCATTAAAAAATGCTGTTCAACCCCTGCATGATGAATTATGTGAAAACCCAGCAATTAAAGAGGTTTATGATGCTGTAAAAGCGGTAGCTAAATAAGAAGGAGGATCAAGGATGGAAGCATTAAGAAAAGGTATTGATAAATTTACAGAATGGCTGGCTTTTGCAATTCTTGCTTTGATGACGGTTTTGGTGACATGGCAGGTTATTACAAGGTTTATATTAAAAAATCCAAGCACAATGACAGAAGCGCTTGCAAAGTATTTATTTTTATGGTTAGTACTCATTACAGCAGCTTATGTTATTGGAAAAAGAGAACATATGTCCATTGAATTTTTTGTAGGAAGATTTTCAAAAAAAACTCAAGTGATTTTAGGGATTATCAGTGAACTAGTTGTTTTAGGATTTGTAATCATTGTAGTGACTTATGGAGGTGGCTATATTGCAATGAATGCCATGTCTCAGATGGATTCAGCTTTACCAATTCCTGTGGGAGTCGTTTACCTCGCACTGCCGGTAAGCGGAGTATTATCTGTTTTCTATGCACTATGCAATATAACTGATTTAATAAAAAAATATAAAACATTATAAAGGAGGTTTTTATGAATACAGCATTAATCTGTGGACTGATTATGGTTGTTGCAATTGTTTTTTTGCTCTTAATCGGAACACCTATTAGCATTAGTATTGGTACTGGGGCAGCTCTTTCGATGGTTGTAGTACTTTCAGGTGGAAAAGCGGCACTGATGTCAGCACAAAAAATATTTACGGGTATGAATTCCTTTACATTGCTGGCGATTCCCTTTTTCGTTTTAGCAGGAATTATTATGAATAACGGTGGTATTGCAAGACGACTTGTTAATTTAGCATTGGTTCTAGTGGGAAGACTGCCAGGCTCCTTGGCACTAACCAATGTTGTTGCTAATATGTTGTTTGGTGCCATCTCAGGCAGTGGGTCGGCAGCTTGTGCAGCTATTGGTGGCATTATGGGCCCTATGGAAGAGGAAGAAGGTTACGACAAGGATTATGCGGCAGCTGTTAATATCGCATCAGCTCCAACTGGGATCTTGATTCCCCCAAGTAACACCCTTATTATTTTCTCTACTGTAGCAGGGGGGGTATCCATTACTTCTTTATTCCTTGGAGGTTATATACCGGGTATTCTTTGGGGCGTTGGGGTAATGGTTGTAGCCTATATTATGGCTAAGAAAAGAGGATATAAGGGAAAACCCAAAGTGCCATTTAAAGTCATATTAGAAACTATTTGGAAAGCGGTTCCGAGCTTGCTCTTGATAGTCATTGTTATTGGAGGAATCCTTGGAGGGATTTTTACACCAACTGAAGGGTCTGCCATTGCAGTATGTTATGCATTGCTGTTATCTTTTCTTTATAAAACGATTAAGCTGTCAGATTTGCCAAAGATTTTTGTAGAATCAGCTAAGTTAACATCTATTATTGTATTTTTAATTGGGTTATCTTCTATTATGTCGTGGATTTTAGCTTTTACAAAAATTCCAAATCTTATAGCTTCTGGCTTATTAAGTGTTTCAAGTAGCCCGATAATCATTCTTTTAATTATGAATGTTATCTTACTCATTCTGGGTACCTTTATGGATCCAACACCAGCTATCTTAATTTTCACACCAATCTTTTTGCCAATTGTAGAGAGTTTTGGGATGAATCCTGTACACTTTGGTATTATGATGACTTTTAACTTATGTATTGGATGTATTACACCGCCTGTTGGCGCAATCTTATTTACAGGTTGTAAGGTATCTAAGGTATCTATAGAAGAGGTTATCAAACCTTTGTTACCGTATTTCGCTGTTACAATAGGTGTTTTATTATTAGTTACTTTCTATCCGCCTCTTTCTTTGGCTATTCCGGAAATGGCTGGATTATTAAAATAATACTGTAAACAAGAACCTATCAATCCTTTGAGGTATTTGGATAAATAGGTTCTTTTTTTTGTGATTTTATTTGTATTTTATATCAAAACGGTTTAAAATATTACATATTCATACGTACAAGCTATTTGGAGGAAAAAATGTGAGAAAAGGAATAGGTTTATTTTATCTAGTAATCTTTGCAATGATACTGTCGGGCTGTAGCAGCGAACAAATAAATGGAGAAAAAGAAACTGATAGGGCTGCATATGGTACAAAGGGAGAAACGAAAATTGTATTCAAACTGGCGGAACTTCATGGGGGAGATTACCCTACCTCTTTAGCAAATAAAGAATTTGCAAGGATGGTTCGTGAAAGAACCAATGGCAGAATTCAGATTGAGGAGTATGCAGACGGTGCTTTAGGTGAAGAGATTGATGTGATAGAGCAGTTGCAGTATGGAACCATTGGGTTTGCCAGAGTTTCCATTGCACCAATGGCGGAGTTTTCAGATAAGCTTAATGCCTTAATGATGCCTTATTTATATGAGGATGGCGTTCACATGTGGAAAGTGTTAAATAGTTCTTTAGGTGCTGAGATGCTGCAGTCTGTTTCAGCGGCAGGTATGGTAGGACTAGCTTGGTATGACAGTGGAGCCAGAAGCTTTTATTTAAAACACAGGATAGATACTTTAGAAGAACTGGCACGGTTAAAGATACGGGTTCAAACGAGCAGCTTAATGTTTGCCATGGGCGAAACGTTAGGGGCTATTCCTAAGACTATTCCAGAAAGCCAAATCTATATGGCTGTTCAGAATGGAACCATTGATGGGGCTGAAAATAACATTTTGACCTATGAGAGTTTTGCTCAATATGAAGTCTGTAAGTATTTTATTTTGAATGAACATACGCGCATCCCAGATATTTTAGTAGGTTCAGAAACAGCTTTGCAAAATCTCGATAAAACAGATATGGAGATTATAAAGGCTTGTGCAAAAGAGACCCAGGAGTATGAAAGAAAGCTATGGGAAGAGAGTGAAAGTGAGGCAAGAACTAATCTGGAGAAAAAAGGTGTGACTTTTGTGGAATTGTCTGAGGATGCAAAACAGGCATTTCGTGATGCCTGTGAGCCCTTATACCTTGAGTTTGCCTTAGGCTACGAAGATATCATCGTAGCTATCCAAGAAATGGCAGATAAATAAAAGGGATAATGAGCTATTTATAGTCAAATTCATTCAGTATATGGTATAATATAGAAAATTAAAGTTAATATTATAAAAAAGAGAAAATAAGGACTGTTAAGACTATGAAGATATCAAAATATGTGAGGATTGAATCCAATGCCAGATTTAATAAGCTCGCAAGAGCACGGCTCAAAATGCAAAATAAGTGCAGGGGTCATTTGTATTTAGTTTGTACTTCTTATAGTCCACACCTGTTGTTTGAAATTATTAGAAGCCAAGATGTCACAGCGCGGCATAGAGACTGCTATCTTGTTGCAGTAACCGGTTCAAAGCAGGGTGCCATTTTCTATGTGAGAGATTTGATTAATGAGCTTTATAATTTAAGAACAATAAGTTATGAGATGATTAAGACGTAATAAATGAGGTGTATAATGAGTATTTTATGGCTAATAATAAAGGTAATCCTATGGATTATAGTGAGTGTCGTTTTATTGGTGTTAATTAGTCTAATAGTTATACTCATTGCCCCCATAAAATATGACTGTCTGTATGAAAAATATGATAAGGATTATGGCTATCTTAAAATAAATCTTATGAGTATACTGAAGGCAGTTTTTATACTAAGAGATGGTGTTGTAAGCAGTAAGATCAGTGTATTAGGCTGGGTTATTTATCAAAATCAAGAAGAAAATGTTCAAGAACTTATCCAGAGGGGGACAGAGCAGGCTGCAGATAGTACTGAAAAGGTTTCCAAAAAGATAGTCAGGGAGGAAGCTCCTCAGAGAGAGCCCAAAAAATCTAAAATCGCTAGGTGGCTGCCGGCTAAAAATTTACTTTTTGATCCAAGATTTAAAGTTTTTTCAAAAAACGTATTTCATACACTCCAAGAAATTGTAAGATGGATAAAGCCGCACACCTTCCATTTTAACCTTATTATTGGAAAGGATGACCCGGGAGATACAGGGCAGCTTGTTGCAGAAATGACACTGCTCTACCCATGGTATTGTAGATACGGCAATATTGAAGGGAATTACGAAGAGCAGGGGATATGGGGGGATGTTTTTGCCAAGGGAAAATGTAAGCTTATCACTTTATTAAAAATTATTGTGATTTTTATACTTAATGAAGAGACAAGAAAGTATATTCTTTTATTATTAAAAACGAGGAAGGAACATGAGAATGGATGATAAAATCAATCAAAGTTTTGATTCATTAATTAGTAAACTAGAGGCGTTTATAACAACAAAAACAGTAGTTGGAGAGCCTATTCACATTGATAATACTATTTTAGTACCGTTAGTGGACGTGAGTTTTGGAGTGGCTGCCGCAGGTTCAGCAAGTACAAAATTTACTGAGAGAAACAAAGAAAAAGAAAGACGGGTAGATGGTGGATCGGATGCTGGCGCGGGTGGATTGGGAGCAAAAATCACACCAAGTGCAATGTTAGTCATCCAAAATGGAACCACTCAGCTTATTAATATTAAAGGGCAGGACAGTCTGACCAAGCTTATTGATATGATTCCTGGACTTCTTTCAAAAGTGCCTGACTTAATGGCCAAATTTACAGGAGAACAAGCCCCTGTAAAAGAGGAAGAGCACAAAGGGACCAGTGCATACCACAAGATGAAAGAATAGTTTTATAAAAAGTGACAGCTTAGGTCTTTATAGACCTAAGCTGTCACTTTTTATAGTTTGACTTGCTATTTGAAACGACATAAGAGCTGATCATTACCGGCTATCATATTTCTCCATAAGTTCTTTTAACTTTTGAGCTTGAAAACCTGATTCTTCAGCAAAATTTTTGAATACACCAGCAACCTCAGAGTCATCGATTTGTTTGGAAAATGTCTCGTAGTCCCGTACATTTTCCTGAGCATCTAAGAGTTTTTTCATAATGGTATCCCTAGTATTTAAGTGCATAATTAAAACCTCCTTTTTATTTTTCTCTATTATTTTTGTTTAGAGAAGCAGGTTTTATACATTAAATCTAAAGAGTATAATATCGCCGTCTTTTACAATGTATTCTTTGCCTTCTAAGCGAACCAACCCTTTTTCTTTGGCAGCAGTATAAGATCCAGTATTTACCAAGTCGTTAAAATTCACAATCTCTGCACGGATAAAGCCTCTTTCAAAATCACTATGGATTTTGCCAGCAGCACCTGGAGCTTTTGTACCGTTTGTAATCGTCCAAGCACGGACTTCTTGAGGGCCGGCAGTTAAATAGCTGATAAGTCCAAGTAGCTTATAGCTAGCGGCAATAAGTCTGTCGAAACCGGTGGAGGTAATACCGAGATCTTGAAGAAAAATCTCTTTCTCGTCATCAGGTAAATCCGAAAGCTCTTGTTCTATTTGAGCACAAATAACAAATGTTTCAGAGCCTTCCAGTTGAGAGAAATCACGGACTGTTTTAACATAATCATTTTCAATTTGTCCTATCAAGTCTTCTTCTGATATATTGGCAGCATATAAAACAGGTTTAGCTGTAATAAGCCCTAAAGATTTAATAAACTCATCTGTATCCTCGGATTCACCTAAAAGTGTTCTGGCAGCTTTGCCATTTTCTAAAGCGTCATAGATGAGCTGAAGTATTTTTAATTCTTCAGCTATAACCTTATCCGTTTTAGCGGTTTTAATTGATTTTGAAATTCTTCTTTCAAGAACGTCCATATCTGCAAAAGCAAGTTCAAGATTAATGGTTTCTATATCACGAAGAGGATCAACTGTTTTATCAACATGGACAATGTTGTCATTCTCAAAACATCTTACGACCTGAACAATAGCATCTACTTCTCTTATATGAGATAAGAATTGATTCCCGAGTCCTTCACCTTTACTGGCACCTTTAATTAAACCTGCAATATCTACAAACTCTACTATAGCAGGAACAACTTTTTTTGAATGATACATTTCTACTAATACGTCCAATCTTTCATCAGGTACGGCTACTACCCCGACATTTGGTTCAATCGTACAAAAGGGATAGTTAGCTGATTCGGCCCCTGCTTTTGTCAATGCATTAAATAAAGTACTTTTTCCTACGTTAGGAAGTCCAACAATTCCTAATTTCATATATTTCATCCTTCCTTAGCACTCATAAACAATCGTTTGCCGATGAGTATAAATAATCACATATTATATATTATCGCATAATAAATAAAACTGCAATAAAATGCAGTTTTATTTATTATGCGATAATATATAACCTATTGCAATACCAAAAAACCATATGAGAAGGCCGATGCAGGAAAGCCAGCACATGTGAGCCTCAGATGCAGTTAACAGAGACTCGGGAGATGAGTCTTTATTTCGTGAGACAACACGATAATGTCGTAATTTAGATGTCATGTCAATGCTCCTTTATATTTTAATAAAAGTCTTTAATAGTATAAATAAATTTCAAAAGTTTTATACGCTTTATTATACAGAGGGAATATATACATTTACATCATCTTATAAATGCAATATAATATTAAAATAAAAAGGAGGTACTTTATGCCAAATATATATTTTCCCTATTTAAATCTTCAGTTTAATATAAATTCCATTGCTTTTCAGGTATTTGGGACGCCCATTTATTGGTATGGGATCATACTTACAACAGGTATTATATTAGGAACCGTACTTGCGAGTTATATTGCAAAAAAGGAAGGTTTAGACTCAGAGCTTATTATTGATTTTATTTTATATGATATTATCTTTGCTCTTATTGGGGCAAGAGCTTATTATGTCGTCTTTAATTTTAGTCATTACAAAGATAATTTACTAGATATCTTTAATATTAGGGAAGGAGGTATTGCTATATATGGTGCGATTATTGTTTCAGTGATTGTTGCCGTGCTTTATACAAAGAAAAAGAATGTTAGCTTTTGGAAATTTGCAGATATAGCAGCCTATGGACTGATGATAGGACAGGCTATTGGCAGATACGGCAACTTTGTTAATAAAGAAGCTTTTGGAGATTATACGAATAGTTTTTTTGCCATGAGAATTTTGAAAAGTGAAGCTAAATTACCAGTATCTGAAAATATCTTAAACCATATACAAACAGCTTTTGGCGAACAATACATTCAAGTTCATCCTACGTTCTTTTATGAATCCAG
>JARBTY010000190.1 GCA_029239935.1 Clostridia bacterium
TTTCAAAGTATGTTACAGGATGGTTCAATAGTCTAAGGATTATTCCAAGTCTAGCCATTTTAGTCTTAATGATTCCTTTGATGGGAACAGGCAAAACTCCAGCTTTAGTGGCACTGACGATACTGGCAGTGCCACCTATACTCATTAATACCATTGCAGGTTTTGCAGGTATTGAAGCATATTTGTATGAAACGGCTAAAGGCATGGGAATGGATGAAAAGCAGATTTTTCTAAAGATAGAGTGGCCCTTAGCACTGCCGCTGATGCTGACCGGTATCCGTACTTCGGCAGTGGAGGTTTCGGCGAGTGCTACGATTGCAGCGTATATTGGAGCCGGTGGTCTAGGGAATATTGTATTTACAGGCCTAGGTCTTAACAAAGCGGAACTGCTCCTAATCGGAGGGGTATCGGTGGCGGTTATATCTATTGGCGCGGAGCTGATACTTGGGACCGTGCAAAATGCTGTCACCAAATATCAAAGAGATTAAAGTGGATGAAATTATCACATGTCAAATAGAGCGTTTCAAGTATAGAAAAGGGGGAAATCAAAGATGACAGCTGTAGCAGTTGAATTTAAAAATGTCTGTAAACACTTTCCGGAGGCAGAAGTTAATGCTGTGTCTCATGTAAGTCTTAAGATTAATCAAGGTGAGTTTATTACTATACTAGGCACATCGGGTTCAGGGAAAACAACGCTGATGAAGATGGTCAATAGACTGCATGATATTACAAGTGGGGATATCTTTTTCTTCGGGGAAAATATAGACTCTTTACCAGTGGTAGAATACCGCAGAAAGATAGGGTATGTCGTACAGCAAGGCGGATTGTTCCCACATATGACAGTGGCAGAGAACATAGCTGTAGTCCCTCATATTTTAAAATGGGATAAAGAGAAAATAGATGCAAGGGTAGATGAGCTGCTCGAGATGGTGGGGCTCAAAAAAGAACTGTATAGAGACAGATACCCAAGGCAGCTCTCAGGGGGGCAACAGCAAAGGATAGGTATTGCAAGAGCTATGGCTTCAGACCCAGCGGTAATGCTGATGGATGAACCTTTTGGGGCCATTGATGCCATTACAAGAGAAAACTTGCAGGATGAGCTGTTAAGAATACAAAAAGCCCTGCATAAGACCATTTTATTTGTAACCCATGATATAAGTGAAGCGTTTAAGCTTGGAGACCGGGTGATTGTGATGCATGAAGGAAAGGTGCAGCAGTTTGATACACCAGACCAAATTATGCTTCATCCAGCCAATGATTTTGTGGCCAAATTCGTTTCGGCAGATGATGTGATGAAAAAACTTCAGGTGCTTAAAGTGCATACCATAATGGATGGGTTAAGTATTAAAGCCTCAAATCAATTGGCTGTAGCACATGTTGACGATACACTGGAAACATTACTTAAGCTATTTATGACCAGTAGTACACAAACAGTTCTTGTAAAAGATGATAAAGATAAAATAGTTGGTGAGGTAAGCTGGCATAAGCTTTCTGCCATAGCCAGTTAATGAGATTAAACTATTAGGGATAGTGTAATAAGAAGGAGGTGCAGTATGCTGGCATTTATGACTTATGCTGAAAGGTATTACGGAAAGCTTATAGGATATTTTTTAGATCATTTTAAAATTTGTATGTTAACGATGTTTTTTTCAATACTTATAGCAGTGCCTATCAGTCTGATGCTTACAAAGCATAGACGGTTGTCGAAAGGCGTGATGGCTGTACTAGGGGCTATTTATGCGATTCCTAGTATGGCACTTTTTGCAATGCTGGTGCCCTATATGGGTCTTGGAACAACAACGGCTATCTTTGTTTTAGTTCTTTACAATCAGTCGATTTTAGTAAGAAACACAGTGGCGGGCTTTGACAGTGTGGATAAGATGGCTGTTGAGTCGGCTATAGGCATGGGGATGTCTCCATGGCAAGTGTTTACTAAAGTACAGCTTCCTATTGCTTTGCCGGTTATTCTCAGTGGTATTAGGATTGCAATGATTGCCACCATAGGAAGTGCCACCATCGCGGCGACTATTAATGCCGGCGGGATAGGGGCACTGCTTTTTGACGGTCTTCAGACTATGAATTTTGTGAAAATGATATGGGGAACTATTTTAGCGGCCAGTTTTGCACTGATATTTAATATGATTTTAGAAAGACTCGAAAAACGTACACTGCTCAAAGCGCGGGGAGAATATATACCAAGAAAAGCAAAAAATAAGTGATATACGGAGGGAAACAATATGGATAATAAACGGATTGAAAGTGCTATGAAGATCAGACTGGATGCGAAGCTTCCGGCCTATCCAAAGTTTGAAGAAGGAAAAAGGCGGGCACCAAAAAGAGAAGCCTCGCTTTCACAAGAGGACATAGCATTAGCTTTAAAAAATGCACTCAGGTATGTGCCCAGTGAGCACCACGGGGAAATGGCTAAAGAATTCTTAGAGGAACTTATGCAGCATGGCAGGATTTATGGCTATAGATTTAGACCAGAAGGCAGAATCTATGGAAAGTCTATTGAGGCGTATCAAGGCGCCTGTATTGAAGGTAAAGCTTTTCAGGTCATGATAGATAACAACCTGGATTTTGATGTGGCGCTGTATCCCTATGAGCTGGTTACCTATGGAGAGACTGGACAGGTGTGTCAAAATTGGATGCAGTACGTTCTGATTAAAAAGTATTTGGAAGTACTGACGGAGGAACAAACTTTGGTGCTGGAATCAGGACATCCAGTAGGCTTATTTAAATCTCACAAATATGCTCCTAGAGTGATTATTACAAATGGACTTATGATAGGGATGTTTGACAATCAAGAGGACTTTAACCGGGGGGCTGCAATTGGGGTTGCAAACTATGGTCAAATGACAGCGGGGGGCTGGATGTATATAGGCCCGCAAGGGATTGTCCACGGCACCTTTAATACTTTGCTCAATGCTGGAAGACTCAAACTTGGACTCAGTCAAAATGAGGATTTAAAAGGCAAGCTATTTGTTTCAGCAGGTCTTGGGGGCATGAGTGGTGCGCAGGGAAAGGCAGCGGAGATTGCAGGGGCTGTTTCGGTTATTGCAGAGGTCGATTACTCCCGTATCAAAACGAGATTAGACCAGGGCTGGATTAATAAAAGCAGCGGGAATCTAAGTCAGATTGCAGAGTGGATTAGAGAAGCGGTTGAACAAAAGAGTGCCTGTGCCATAGGGTATCATGGTAATGTGGTAGATCTTCTGGCCTATATCCTAGAGCAAGAGATTCATGTGGATTTATTATCAGATCAGACCTCTTGCCATGCACCCTATGCAGGGGGATATTGCCCGCAGGGCATAAGTTTTGAACAAAGAACAGAAATGCTGGATAAAGACCTCAAAGGTTTTGCTAAACTGGTAGATAACACCCTACGTTATCATTATGAACTGATAAAAGCCCTAGATCAAAAAGGCACCTACTTTTTTGACTATGGCAATAGCTTTATGAAAGCTGTTTATGATGCGGGTGTACAAGAGATTTGTAAAAACGGCAAAGATGAAAAAGATGGTTTTGTTTTTCCATCTTATGTAGAAGATATTTTAGGTCCTCAATTGTTTGATTATGGGTATGGCCCTTTTAGATGGGTATGTTTAAGTGGCAAAGAAGAGGATCTGGACCTAACGGATCAGGCGGCTATGGACTGTATTGATCCTGACAGGCGTTATCAGGACAGAGATAACTATGTATGGGTCAGAGATGCTAAGAAAAACAAGATGGTTGTCGGAACAAAAGCTAGGATACTCTATCAAGATGCAATGGGCAGAACAAAAATTGCTCTCAAATTTAATGAAATGGTCAGAAATGGCGAGATAGGGCCTGTTATGTTAGGTCGCGACCATCACGATACAGGGGGCACGGATTCACCTTTCAGAGAAACTTCTAATATTAAAGATGGCTCCAATATTATGGCAGAGATGGCTACTCAGTGTTTTGCAGGCAATGCTGCTAGGGGAATGAGTCTGATTGCCCTGCATAATGGAGGAGGCGTTGGCATAGGGAAATCTATCAACGGCGGCTTTGGCATGGTACTAGACGGCAGTGAAAGAGTGGATACTATTTTGTCTATGGCGATGCCATGGGATACAATGGTAGGGGTATCAAGAAGGTCTTGGGCCCGCAATGAAAATTCCATTACAACCTGTATAGAATACAACGAGGTCAAGGGAGATACGGACCACATCACCCTTCCCTATGTTGCAGATGATGCTTTGATTAGAGAAACAATTAAAGGAATGAAAGATTAAGAGGAAATAAAAAGCAGTGTTATACCATACAAAAGAGTGCTGAAATATTGTCAGCACTCTTTTGTATGGTATAATTAGATAAAAACCAAAAATGATACTATAAAAAATTTGTATAATTTTAAATGATATCTCATCGGGAGGTGATTGATACGTATTTACATAACACAGTTAAAATAGAACAAAAAGTGACTATGTCGCCAAATCTACAGCAATCACTTCATATTTTAGCGATGAATAATATGGAGTTAACACAATTTATCAGTGAAGAGTGTATAGACAATCCGGTATTAGAAATAGGTGAAAACAATAGGGGGGATTCACAGGAGGAGTATCTTGTAGAAAAGCTTAGTTATCTTGAGAGCAATAAAGAAAAGACCCTTATGGGTGGCTTGCAGGCGCAGGATGATTATTTTGAAAAAGGTTATGAAGAAGAGATAACCCTAGAAAAACATCTTCTTTCCCAAATTGATGGAGCCAAGTTTACAAAGGCGGAGATAAAAGTTATAACTCTGCTTGTTAAAATGATTGATGAAAATGGATTTTTAAAAGAAACAGAAGAGGAACTGAGTGAGTTACTTGCCACAGATCAAGAAGTTATTCAAAAACTGCTTAATTATATTAAGAAACTCGCACCGACAGGAGTGGGCAGCAGAGACTTTAAAGAATGTTTAAAACGTCAGCTTGAGAGCTGTGGAAAGCTAAATGAAGAATTGAAGGAGCTAATTGATACGTATTTAGAATGGCTTGCTAAAGGGAATTTTGCAAAGGTGGGGCGGCTTACAGGTATTTCATCTCATAAGATAAAGGAATATTTTATGGAAATCAAACGGCTTAATCCTATACCTGGTAATGGATTTGGGAAAAGGGAAGTGGCGTATATTATCCCGGATGTGACAGTTAGCTTTAATGGCAGAGAGCCTATTATTGCGCTGAATGATAAATATATTCCTAAAGTGCAGATAAGTAGTTATTGGTATGGGATGCTTCATGAGGTTCAGAGAAGTCAAGAAGATAAAGAGGTAGTAAATTATCTCAATAAAAAATTTGAACATGCCTCTTATATGATTAATGCCTTGGAGAGCAGGCGGCATACACTGCTTAATGTATGTGCAGCTCTAGTAGACAGGCAGTATCTTTTTTTGAAAACAGGAAAAAAATCAGACCTCACTCCTTTAAGGCTTAAAGATATAGCCAGCGAAGTAGGTGTTCATGAATCGACAATCAGCCGTACGCTGCAAAACAAGTACATGGGATGCCCCTGGGGAGTAGTGGGCTTAAAGTCATTTTTTACTGGAGCAGTTTCTAAAAATGAGGAAGACCTAGGTTACGAAGATGCAATGAATAAGGAAGCTATTAAACATGCCATTAAAACCCTCATACAGCAAGAAGATAAATCAAATCCTGTGAGTGATACCAAGATAGCAGAATGGCTGCAAATAAAAAATATCCATATCTCTCGAAGGACAGTTGTTAAATACAGAGAAGAACTTAATATCGGCAATTCTTTTCAAAGAAAAGAATAAGGTAATAGGATGATAGGACCTATTACCTTGATTTAAATTCTTG
>JARBTY010000191.1 GCA_029239935.1 Clostridia bacterium
TCGATTTAATGATCTTATTGATAGACACATCTTTGACCTCTGCATACTTTTTGAGCAGTTCAAAGCCCTCTTCCGGTAAAAATGCTGCAAAAACACTTAGGGCGTATTGCAAGCCTTTTTCTAAAACTCTAAAATCCTCTTTTTTCCTAGCTTCTTTATCCAATACCAAAATACTCTCTAAGATTCGATCACTGATTTCAAGACTAAATCTAGCTGTCTCTGGCTCTCCCAATATAGGTGGATGGGCCAAAGCTGCGATAAAGGTTCTCTTTTCCAGATTGTTTGACTGTGCATACATTCCGTGGATACAGTCTTTTACAGCCGCAATATTATTTTCAGCTATTCTCTGCAGTGCCATGGCAGAAGCTTCTCTTGTTCGCCATCTATTGTCATTCATGGCTGCTTTTATATGTACCATAATCAGTTGCCTTGTGGCCTCATCTGTATAACTATAGTGTGCACCCAATGCCAATACACCGCAAAAAACCAAATACTCCTTCGGGTGATTTACAGGGGCGTCTTCCTCTTTGATGGCGGCCCATTCTTTCAGTTCCTCCAGCATCTCCCTTGGTACCAACTGTTTTTCAAAGCAATTTGCAAATTGATCTGCGAATGTTAAGTTCCCCCTTGGTCCAGGCAGATTGGACTCCTCACACAATATCGTTTCAATTTTTTCATAATCCTGAGGATGATTCATTAGCGTTATGATTTCTTGTATTTTATCACATTTTTCTTTCATTTTTCCCATCCACTTTACTCTCTTTTGACATTACTTACTCATTGTGAACAAAATTTAAAATTTTATAGTCATTATAGTTCCATTCTCTATCCTTGTCAATCTCTTCTCATAACCACTCGGCTGCTTGGGATAGGCTTAACTCAATAAAGGCCTTTAGGGCTGGATTGAGCCATTTGTTTTTATGATAAACAATTTGTGTATAAAACGCTATATTAGATTCCAGCTTTTTTATCTTAAATTTCTTTTTATCTTCCTCTTCTGTGACAGCATAAAGTGGCAAATAAGACATCCCCAATCCTGCTTCAACATATTTTTTGATAGCTTCAACACTCCCGGTCTCCAGTATATTGGTCGGATAAAACTGATGACCTTGCAAATAGTTATTAAAAACCTCTCTATAAGTACACTCTTTTTCTGTAAATAACACCATTTGCCCACTATTAGGTAAGAAGTCATCTCCTTTATAGTCAGCTGCTGCCACCAAGCACATCTCTTCTTTTTTTAACTGAATGGTTTCTAATTGAGAATAGATGTATTGTGGCTGTACTAAAAAGCTGACATCTAAATCTCCAGTACTTAACTTTTCCCTAAGGTGACAGCATTGGTCATTGATGATCGTAAGCTCTACCTCCGGATAAATGGCTTTGTAAGCTTTAACAATCTGAAGGAGTCTATACATCATCAAAGATTCCGGGGCTCCTATTTTGATAACTCCTTTAGGTTTGTTTTCAGCCATAGTGTATTTTTCAATCACCTCATAAGTATTGAGTAAGGAACCAATATGCCCCAAAAGTTCTTGTCCAAATTGGGTAATTTCTATTGCTTTTCCCATCCTATTGAAAAGGGGTTTGTTATAATAATCTTCTATCGCTTGAATTTGAAAAGTAATTGTAGACTGCGCATAACCAAGTTCCTGTGCAGCCCCTGTAAAGCTTCCAAGTTCAGCTACCTTTTTGAAGGTCTTAAAATTTTTAATATCCATCCCATCCTCCTTATTTATCAATAGCGTTTATCTCTTTATTATACCATGAGTTCAGTTATTTTGATGTATCCCATCTAATATTTCAATTTTACAAATAGCAATAAGGACTTTATACTTTCATTAAAAGAGGAGGAGGATATGTATGCAGAAAAATAAAAAATTAAACACCCTTACCTTAAGTGGACTTATGATTGGTCCTATATTAGGCTCCGGCATTGTGCTGCTCCCGCCGCTGGCTATTAAAATACTTGGCGACCAAGCGATTATTGCATGGATGATCATTATGCTTTTAGGGGGCATATTTGCTTATGTTTTTGCCAAGATGAGTCTATTCACCTCAACAAATGAGGGCATCAGCTTGATTATAGCCCATAACTTAGGCCCTTTTTTCGGAGAACTAGCCTCTAACTACCTTACAATGGCTGTATTTTTTGGTCCTGTTGCTGTGGTCTTAACTGCTTCTGAGTTTATAAGTGCCATGTTTGTTGCTAAAGATTATAATCACCTGGTTATTGCCTTTATAGTCCTTGTATTAGCCGGTATAGTCTTATTGATGGATGTGGCTAAGATGGGCAGATTATCTCTGCTGCTATCCTCTTTAACTGCCTTACTTCTGGTCATAGGGGGGGCACTTACACTCCTTGCACAACCTGTTATTGCTTTCCCTAATACTTTCCCTGAAGCTGGGAAACTTGGGTACACACTGCTCTTATTATTTTGGTCTATTATTGGCTGGGAGGTTATTGGTAATTATATAGAAGACGTTGAAAATCCTCAGTCTACTATTATGCGTGCTATGAAAATCAGTTTGACAGCTGTTATTTTGGTTTACTTAATAAGCACCTTTGCCTTACAAAATGCCGTTGACCTCAGCTCTATTGACACTTCTGCTTCTATGACAATGGGTATGATTTTAACTCCTTTATTTGGAGATTTTTCTTATTTCATTATGGGAGTCATTGCTGCCGGCTTATGTTTTTGTACCCTCATTCTGTTTGTAGGCGCTCTTGCAAGACAAGTGGCTGAAAGAGCCCAAAAAGGTTCCCTTCCTCATTTCTTTATACAAAAAAAGGGTGAAAGATCACCCCGAACTATATTGCTAACTTTATTAAGCATCCATACTTTACTACTTGTCTTTATCTATTTTAGCTGGATAACCCTTGAAATCATTGTAGGGATAGCCAACACCTTTTTTATTGGCAATGCACTGCTTGGACTACTTACAAGTCTTAGGTGTATGACAGGTATCGTTATTAAAGGCTGTGTGGTTCTTTTAATCCTTATATTATGTGTTTTGATGAGCTATTCACCTTTGGTTGCCTGGGTTCTTTTTATGCTCGTAAGTGCTGGAAGCGTTTTTAAATATTTCTTGGGCCAGACTGCAAACTCTTTATGAGAATGTCTTGTCAAAATGATTCCTCCTATTATAGAAGTAACCGGTGCCACTAGGACCAATCCAAAGCTCCCTACCAAAGTATGCAAAATCTCTGAAGATACATAGGTCATATTAAGTATATTGGTAATCGGTGTCCCCTGGGCCATAAAAACCATTAAAAGTGCAGTATACCCTCCCGAATAAGCAAGCAGTAGGGTGGTTACAATGGTTCCAAGCACGGCTCTTGAAACAGTAAAACCTGAAGCAATCACTTCTTTTGTTGTAATATCCGGCTTCTTCTGAACGATTTCATCCAGTGCAGCAGCTATATCCATAGCTACATCCATGACCGCTCCTGAGGAAGCAATAAAGATACCTGCTATAAAAATGGAAGTTAGATTTAAATAGGCGTAACCGCTGTAAAGCAGTGACTCTGAAAATGGGATTACTGCTCCGTGCAGTTTGAAAGCTGTCCCAAAGGTTATGGCAAATACACTTGTCAGTACTACCCCAGCACAAGTTCCTAAAAAAGCAATCACTCCTTTTTTTGTAAAACCTGCCACCAAAAAGATAATGACAAAAGAAATAATGATCACAATCTCCATAGAAATAACTATAGGATGATACCCTTTAAGAAAACCTGGGATAAGTATTTTCCAAATCATCAGCACTGTAAAAACAAATGACATAATAGCTCTTACCCCTGTCCAGCCAGTTATAGCAATCATTGCCGCTACAAAAACGATAAACAAAATAAACTCTATATCCATGCGGTAATGATCTATAGCATTGGCAAAAAGTACTTCTCCATCATCTCCTAGATCCAGTACAGTCAAAGCCGTATCTCCTACTTCAAAAATCTTATCAAATTCCATCTGTCCTCTTAGATGGTTCACCGCTTCATAGGTATCACCTTTGTACTTCCCTTTCAATATCTCTACTTTTAAGTTCTGATCTCCCTGTTTAATAATACCTGTCTGAATAACTGTTGAATTATCAACTTCTACTACCTTTGTTTTTACTCTGATACTATCCTTATAGATATCACTTTCAAAACCTGTAGGCAATGCAATCAAAATACCAATAACTAACAGAATCGTCATTACAAAGATGATTTGTGAATATTTCGCCTTTTTACCCAACTCACTGCGCCTCCTTTTTAATAAACAAAAGGCACAAAGGAAGTCCTTTGTGCAAAGGAGGCGCTAAAAGCTCCAAAGCTTTTAGCACTTCCTGTTAACCCATCATGAGAATAAATTTTACAATTTATTTGGCTAAATTCATGACTGACATGAATTTTTCATATGTATCTGTATCATCATAATACCCTGAAAACACCTCTGAACCAGCGCCTATCGCATAAACTGGAAGTGGTACGCCTGTATGGGCATAAGTGGTCCAGCCGATACCTGCTCTCTGATTGAGGATATGTGTTGCAGCGATGCTTAATGGTTCATATCCCCCATATAATAGGTAGGTTGTGTCATCTGTTGGTCTTTCAGCTGATGCCACCATACTAAGTTTTAAAGCTTCTTTTAACGTTTTTATTTCTGCTTCTTTAAGATTACTTAATCCCATCTTGCTGCTGAGGATAGAAGTGAAATCTTCTATTTTAGCTGTTTCTGGTGTATGTGATGTACGGTACTCTGCAATGACTTTATCAAATTCATCGTAAGACATTTTTTGTCCTTGAAGCAGCGGAAAAGCTGTGCTATATTTTGTTCCGGCAAAACCAATACCCATACCGCCTGTTTCATGATCTCCTGTAACAACAATAAGTGTTTCAGTAGGATGTTTTTGATAAAATTTAATAGCTTCTCCAATAGCATCTTGGAAAGCTAATACTTCTTTGACTGTAGTTGCTGCATCATTCGCATGACAGGCCCAGTCAATCTTACCGCTCTCAACCATCATAAAGAAACCTTTTGGATTTTCTAAAACTTCTATTCCTTTTTTTGTAAAGTCTGCTAAAGTTAAACTTGCACTGTCATTATTAATCGCATAAGGCATTGCATTAGATTTATCTAATATTGGGTTAACTGCATACACCTTGCCTGTAGCACTATTGATCTTTGCAAAATCTTCTTTTGTTCTTGTAATGGTGTACCCGTCTTTTTTAACAAGTTCATAAGCATCTGCTTGGTCTTTGTTTTTACCTGTAGCTTGGTTAAATCCACCGCCGCCAAAGTAATCAAAACCGCTTTTGCCTAGCTCAAGAGCAATGTCATAATAACTATTTCTTGAAGCTTGATGAGCATAAAATACAGCTGGTGTCGCATGGTCTATTGAAACTGAGCTGACAACCCCAACTTTCATGCCACTTTTTTTAGCTGATTCTGCCATAGAAGTATATTTTTGTTTTTTACTTGGATCCATATTAATAACGCCGTCCACTGTCTTATAGCCTGATGCCATAGCTGTTCCTGAGGATGCTGAATCTGGAATAAAAGAATCTGCTGCGTATGTAGTCTTTAAGCCTTGTACTGGAAACTTAGAAAAGTTTAGTTTAACAAGCTCTGGATTGCTGCTGTTTTTAAGTGCTCCTTGATAAATCTCTGCTGCACTAGTCTGTGTAGCTGACATGCCATCCCCTATAAACATAAAAACATATTTAGCTTTTTTTGCAGACTTATTGGCCTGAGTTGTCTGTGCTGACAATGCCTGCGTTTGAAAACCTAATATACCGAAC
>JARBTY010000192.1 GCA_029239935.1 Clostridia bacterium
CACAATATCAATTAAGAAATGAGGTAATTTCATAATGGCAACACAAACAGAAAACTACGGCTTAATGAAGCCTACGGCGAATGAATACTATGACGTTGACGTAACCAATGGCAACATGGATATCATCGATGCAGAATTAAAGAAAAGAGAAAATGAGGCGACTGAAATTGTTACAACCTTGTCACAGCATAAATCTATTTTCTCCGCAGGTACTGGCAAAGATAGTGGCAATACAGAACAGGATTTTCATTCAATAGTTGAAGGGCAGAGTAATGTAAAGATAGAGGGTAGTACTGCTGTTAACTCTATAAAAAATGGAGATTTTAACAATGGCACTACGTATTGGGGTACCATTAGTGCAACATTGTCAGTTACAAACAATGTATTGTCAATTATAGGAAATGGTACGGGTGCCTTGGTTGCGGTGACTTATGACGCTAGAACATTAGCAAATGGATATAAAGAATATCATAGAGCAGAAGCTAGAGTTACTAATGCAGTAAGTTCCAGATTAAGAATGAGACTTTATTCAGGTACGTTGGATGCTGACGTTTTAAATCCTATTCAAAATCAATGGTATGATTTATCAACTATTGTCACAGGAACAGCAGGGACAGCAGCAGGTGCCTATTATAAAACAGAATTCAACTCGAATTATGCAGATGCAGCTGCCGCCAATGGAAAAGGTATGGAAGTAAAAGACGTTATAGCTATAAATCTTACAGCTTTATTTGGAGCAGGAAATGAGCCAACAAAAGAGCAATGTGACTTCATGTATGACCATTATATTAATGGATTGCAAGGCGTAGGTAGTGGTAGAGTGAATTGTCTTGGTAAGAATATCTTTGGCTCAAGATGGATGGCAGAAAGAGTAGTATATTTAGCGAACCAACCTAATTACTGCGCTATTCTGAAGAAAGATGGCAGAGAAGTTTTAGCGATGACTAGCACAATGGCATTTAGTGGGCTAGTAGTGTTTAATAAATTTAGGCCAAATACTAGATATACTGTTCAATATCAAGCAAAGATGTTATCAGAAGTTTCTGCTGCATATTTATCTTTCTATTACACTGATGGAAGTTGGAGTCATTTTACTGCGGAAATGGACACTTCTTGGGTGAACTATGCTATTACTTCTGCAATTGGAAAAACGGTAGAGTCAATCAAAATTGCTGTTGGTTCTAGTGGCACAATTTATTATGACTTTAATACTTTTCAGATTGAAGAAGGTGAGGTAGCAACTGCATACGAGCCTTATCATTCTTCTGAATTAACTACCACTTTGCCTACTGGGATGCAATTACACAGACTTCCTAATGGGGTGTATGATACCATAGAAGAAGTAAATGGTGCTAGAACACTATTCAAAAATACTAAGGAGTATACTTTACAAGCTAGTGATATTACAGATTATGGAACAGGTCTTACAAATTGTGATATTATAAGTATTAGAGTAAAAGCTGATGATGCTAAGTATGGGAGTACGACTTCATATGCCATTGATAATAATTGGATGATAGTCCATGGATTTATTGGTGGAAATTCAAATTTAGTTAATAGTGAAGGTTATACATACCGAGTTTATATGACTGCTAGTGGTTTATATTATGGTTTAATAGTACCAAAGGGAACTTATTCTTCATTAGCACAAGCGCAGACAGCATTAGTAGGAACAAAGATAGTATATGAATTAGCAAAGCCACTAATCTACACAAATGGTATCAATGGATTTTTTCAAGAAGGTAATTTAGAAGTATATGAAGATGGAGTAATATACCAAGAGTCTTCTGTCAATTCAAAAGAGTATAACAATGCCAAGTTGCACATTACCTATAATCTTTCTGATAAGGCAATTGAAATGTCAAATAATGATGAAATAACTACAATCCATAAGATTATTAAAGGAAGATTGAAAAATGTTTATAGTAATATAGAGAGTGGAAATTTTTCTAATTCAGAAGGCACTTACACAAAAGCATTTGGCCAATCTGCGCATGCCGAAGGTGATGGATCAAAAGCATATGCGCTTTATTCACATGCAGAAGGTCAAAATACGCAAGCTGGTGGCAGTTCCACTAATCCAAGTATTGGTGTAACTGCACATGCAGAGGGTAATTTTACACTAGCTTCTGGGGAAGCTTCTCACTCAGAGGGGGTAAACACTCAAGCAACAGGCGCATATGCACATGCCCAGAATGAGTCAAATCTAGCAGCTGGTCAAGGCTCAACAGCAATGGGCGGAGGAACTCAAGCTAATGGAATTTTCTCTGTTTCGATGGGTGAGGGTACTAGAGCCAATGGACAAAGTCAAGCTGCTACGGGTAGATTTAATGTTCCAAATACAACTGATTTACTTCAAATAGGTAATGGTACTTCTGATGCAAATAGAAGTAATGCATTAACACTAGATGCTTATGGTAATCTGCGTACAAGTGGTTCGATAATACCGAAGATAACTACAGATAACACAATGTTGACATCCGAGTCTGGAATATCAGTAACCGATAAATCTCTAAAAAGAGATGGAAAAGATGTAGATTTATTCTTTGTGGTATATAATACTAATGGGACTCCATTTGCATCTAATGTTAATATATCTATTGGATATATAATACATTCTGCATATATGCCAAAAAGGACAATTTATCGTACAATTGTTGCACAGGCTACTGTAAATGGACCAATAAATAGGGTTGCAAACTTAATGATTTCACCAAGCGGTCAAATATGGATATATATTCCTAATGAAATAAATGATATACACCAAGTAATAGTGGACTTATCATTTCCAAATAACGATTAAGGAGGTAATAAAATGAAAGTAGTATTAAAGACATTAGTAGAATTTCAAGCATCATCGGTATTCATGCAAGCAGAAAATCAGCTTTGTATTGGGTTTACCGAAATTTCAAGCTATGACGAATTAAAAGCATCATTGACAGAAGAAGCAATGCAAGAAGTAAAAATCTATACGGGTGAAACAACATTCGAAGAATATAACGATTTTACCCAATTTGCAAAAGCTACCGTTGTGACCACAGAAAATGGTACTCAAGATATTGCAATGTATTTTAATAGAGCAGACGAATTGACACGAAAAATTGCGATATTACAAGACACCGTTGACAAATTAGTTCTTGAAAGTTTGGAGGGATAAATATGTATAATACCTTGTTAAGACTTTATAAAGAAGGAAAATTGACCGAAGCCGGACTTACTACTGCGGTTACAAAAGGTTGGATTAAAGAAACCGAAAAGCAGCTAATACTTGTAAGCTAGACCAGAACTAAAGATCAAAATCGACACTTACATAGCGGACAAGAGTCTGACAATTGACACGACAGTATAAACATAATTATCAAGATAAGGCATCCGCATGGGTGCCTTTAAATTATAGGAAGGAAGGTATATCATGCATGGATGACAAGTTTATAAAGCATAGACTTGATGTACAGGATAGTAGGCTTAATGATCACTCAAAACGCTTGGACAGGGTAGAAATTGTACAGGCCGAGGCAAACACCATGATTAAAAACTTGTGTGAGAAAATTGAAGCACAGACTAAATCTATTTACTGGTTAATAGGACTTGGAGCAACATCGTTGCTTGGGTTCTTTTTTTATGCAGTACAACAAAGCATCTTTAAATAAGAAGGAGTAATTATATATGGAAATTTTAACTCAATATGTAGTAGTTGTAGTAGTAGCAATTTGTTTAGCATTAGGGTATGTGATTAAGAAAAGCTTGACTTTCATCCCCAACAAATATATACCGCTTATCATGGCGGTTGTGGGCGTTGTTTTGAATGTTTGGATGTCCAGATGGCTGTTTACACCTGAAATACTTTTAGGCGGCTTAGCGAGCGGCTTAGCAAGCACGGGAGCGTTTGAAGCAGTAAGGAATATTACATCCGGAAAGGATAAGGGTGATACTGATGAATAAACTACCTGAAAGATGCAACGATACTGGCGAACTAAATAAGCTTGTCCGAGTAATGTTGGAACTTGCCCTGGAGGATATTCAGAGCCAAGGAGTAGATCCATTAGTAGTAGAAACATACCGCCATCAGGAACGTCAGAATTATTTATACTGCCAGGGGCGAACCATTACAGAGTGTACTGCAAAGGGCATATCTAGTAGCTTCGCCAAGGCCTATTGTAATCCAAACGGAGGTAAGAGACCAACCAAGACACTTAATAGCGTACATACTGCTCGTAAAGCTGTCGACGTGGTGCCTCAAAGGATAGTTAATAAGAAGATGGTTGCCATTTGGAATGTTAACGATCCGCAAACGCAAATTATTATTAAGATGATGGAAAAGTACGGTTTCGAAGCGGGAGCTAACTGGGATAACTTTGTGGATAGTCCTCACTTTCAAGTGGAAGGTACGTTTACAAACGTCTTTGACCACAACCATAACACAGTAAATGTTACAAAAGCTGTGCAAACAGCATTAAACAAACTGAAGTGCAACAACCTTACTGTAGATGGAAAGTGGGGTACTGCAACTACTGAGGCGATTAATGTATTCAGGAAGTGCCAGGGATATAAGACAGCATTGGGACAGATTGGTACAGTAGCTTTTAAGGCGTTAATGCGTATATAGGCATAAGATAACCCCGGTTCATTTTGTTGATCGGGGTATTTTTTTTATTCGCATATCATCTCTTCACCATCAAATATAAGCGATTTAACAGTATAATCATCCGTCGATAGAATGAATTGAAATTTACTCCTTAATTCAGCTCCAAACGAATTTTGTGAATTAACATAACTATGAATAATGATTTTGCCGTCCTGTTTACCAAACCTCCGATTGTTTATATTGGGAAATTTAGCAGTAGAAAGAGATTTCAAAATAGACTTTATCGCTTTCTGGCATGAAATCTGTAAATCCGATTCTTCATCTAATGTAAATGTGTAATCACTTAGTGTTGATACAACATTGCCATTTTTGTATAAACATTTTCCCTGTAACGAACTAAGTTTAGAGTATTATCAGGATTAAGATACAGAAATAAGAAACTTAAATCACCATATTCAATACTATAAGTCTTTTCGCCATTCTCGTTTAGAGCGTCCAATGCTTCCTCTGATTTAATTGATTTTACTTTTCTATACCGCAGACTTTTAATATATTCAAAATATTGTTTTCTTGTTCAGTGGTTGTTCCTGTTGCCTTCTGGAATTCTGTCTGCTTATTTACATTATCTTCTGTGCCGTAACTATTAACAATCTGTGAATAAAGACCAATACCAATAGACATGATCACAAAGAAGGTTATAAAAACTTTAAGCAACCGCCTCTTTTCTTTTTTTACATAGCCAAACCGCTCTGAAAATTCATCGTCTGGTTTTGATAATTTAGTGGTGGGGTGAGTGGACAGGCGCACCACAACTTGGACAGAAAATTCCATTATACACATTGCCACAATTAATACATTTGAGTCTCACAGATTATCCTCCTTAGTATATACCAATGTTTATTAAGCCATTATATTATATATAGAATAATTTGTAAAAAAAAGAAACCCCATGCATCATCTCTCCTGATGTGCAGGGATATCTAGTAGGTAACTTTATTTTATCATAAGCTACATTAATATGTTATTATTCATTTTGACTAATTCACGAGTTATGGTAATATATGACCGATAACTTCTGTGTGCAGACGAATTAGCACACATGGAGATGGTAAGTGCAATTGTCCATCAGTTAACGCGTAACTTGACACCGGAGCAGATTGTAGAAAGCGGTTTTGACAAATAT
>JARBTY010000193.1 GCA_029239935.1 Clostridia bacterium
TAATATAATATAATATAAATAAAATAGAAAGTTTTGGATATTACACTTAGATGTTAAAATACATACCGGAGGCGTAGATAGTGGAAAAGAAAATGAAAATGAAAAAGATAATGGAAAAGATAATTGAGAAAATAAAAGCAATCATCGCGATAGTTGTTGTTATAGCTATCGTTATTCTAATCATTAGTGGTCTACTATATTTAAAGGGGATCATTTTTAAATTGAATGCCTAAAAATGTTTTTAACCTATAAGTAAGGCATGAATCCTAATGACTCATCTTCCCAGTGTTTGGGTTATAGTAGAGTGCCGTAAAGAGGGAGGGCATCTGATTCCTTTAGCCCACGTCTTTTTGAAAACTCAAAGCTCCCAGCTCTAATGCGGAACTTAAAAAGATGCTGTAAGTAGCAAAAAAACTATGCATGTTGACTATTCTATTTAATAACAGGTATACTGTAAAAAGATTACATAGGAGGTTAACATGAACTTAAAAAGATTATTTGCCCTGTTTTTGGGGATATTATTATATGCGTTTGGAATTGTTTTATCTATCGAGGCCAATCTTGGTATTGCGCCGTGGGATGCATTTCATCAAGGTATTTCCACTCTAACAGGTATAACAATGGGGCAGGCAGGTATTGGAGTGGGGATCTTGATTCTCATCTTTAATTATTGGCTGAAAGAAAAAATTGGTCTTGGTACCATCGTTAATATATTGGGGATAGGATTGATGATTGATTTTCTGCTCTATCTGGACATCATACCAACGATGCATTCGTTAGTTGGAGGGATTACGGCCATTGTAGTAAGTATGTTTGTCATTGCTTTTGGCAGTTATTTCTATATTGGGTCAGGATATGGCATAGGACCTAGAGATGGGCTGATGGTAGGTTTAGTTAAAAAAACAAATAAAAAAGTAGGGTTTATTCGAGGCGTTATTGAACTATCTGTTCTTGTGATTGGCGTTGTTTTGGGTGGTAAAATAGGGATTGGTACAGTGATTCTTGGCATTGGTATAGGTCCTATTGTACAGCTGACCTTTAAGTTTTTGAACTTTGATGTAAGCACCATTAAGCACCAATATCTTTTTGAAAGAAACACACAAGTACCTGTAGAAAAGGAAGAACCCTGCAAAACGGTGCACGAAATGTCGGATGGACTCATTTAAGGCCTGCTATGCTATAGATAGAAGGGAGGTCATACAAATGGATTTGATTAAACAAATGAATGATGCATTGGGTTATATTGAAGAAAATCTTACAGAGGATATTGATTTTAAAGAAGTGGCTAGAAGGGCAGTGTGTTCGCAGTATCATTTTAAAAGGATGTTTTCTTTTTTATCAGGAATTACCTTATCAGAATATATCCGCCGCAGACGACTTACTTTAGCAGCTTTGGAACTTGGTAACAGTCCGTTAAGGATTATTGATATTGCTGTAAAATACGGTTATAGTTCGGCGGATGCTTTCACCAGAGCTTTTCAGCAGCTTCATGGCATAACACCCTCAGAAGCTAGATCAAATGTTCATTCACTAAAAGCTTATTCTAAGATGACCTTTCAGTTATCTATTAAAGGAGGCAATGAAATGAACTATCGTATTGTAGAAAAAGAAGCGTTTTGTATAGTAGGGATTAAAAAAAGAGTTCCTATTGTTTTTGAGGGAGCTAATCCGGCGATTGACGGGATGTGGAAAAGTTTGAATATGGAGATGATCAATCAATTTAAGGTACTTTCAAACATTGAACCACAGGGACTGATTAGTGCATCTGCAAACTTCTCAGAAGGAAGAATGGAAGAAAAGGGGGAACTTGACCATTATATAGGCGCAGCAACAACTAAAGAGTGCCCAGTGGGGTTAGCACAGCTTGAGGTACCAGCTTCAACATGGGCTGTGTTTGAAGCAGTTGGACCTTTTCCAAGTACACTTCAAAATATATGGGGACGTATTTATTCCGAATGGTTTCCCTCATCAAGTTATGAGCAGGCAGAAGGACCAGAAATTTTATGGAATGAAAGTAAAGATACAACTTCACCAAATTTCAAGAGTGAAATATGGATACCTGTTTTAAAAAGGTAAAATAGGGACACATATAAAAGAGCTGTACAGGGCATCCTGTATGGCTTCTTTTCATGTTTATAGCGGCCTATCTTCTTTTGAATCCCATCGGAAATCATACATCATTAGGTAAGATATTGGATATACCTCAGCAGATATTCATATTAAACTGACAGAAAAAGACAGTATAGACTTAATCTAAATGATGGAAAGAAGTGAGAATAGATGTTATATCCTAAAAATAAAGAAGCGGTACTAGATCATCAGCTGTTTCTAAACCCTACTAAAGAATACAGGGGTGTTCCGTTTTGGGCGTGGAATACTAAGATGACTGAGGAACATGTGGATAATACCTTGTCAGAATTAAAAGAGATGGGGATGGGGGGAGCGTTTATTCATTGCAGAACGGGAATGGATCTGCCTTATTTAAAGAAAGAGTTTATGGACCTGATAAAATATGCCCATCAAAAGGCAGTGGATTATGAGTTGTTAACGTGGCTATATGATGAGGATCGATGGCCTTCTGGTTTTGCTGGAGGGTTAGTGACTAAAGAAGAAAAATACCGTATGAGATTTTTAGTTTTTTCTCCCACTGCACTAACGGAAAACCAACCTTCAAATGAAGTTGTCATGGAAGCATCAGCTAAAGCTGTGTTAAGTGGTAAACGTAAATTTTTGGCTAAATATGCGGTGAAATTAAACGGAGGTTTCTTAGAGCACTATAGGATTTTGGGAAAAGGAGAGATAGTGCCTGAAGGGTATGAAGAGTGGTTTGCCTATCTTGAAATATCAGGTAACAGTGCATGGTTTAATAATGAGTCTTATGTCAATACACTGGATGAAAAAGCGGTTAAAAGATTCATTGAAGAGACCCATGAAGTTTATTATAAAGCTTTTGGAGAACATTTTGGCAAAACAATGCCGGCTATTTTTACAGATGAACCCCAGTTTTCCTTTAAAACAGTGTTAGGTTATGCCAACGAAAAAGAAGCACAGACCATCCCTTATACTGATGATTTTGAAGCGACCTACCAGGAGGCTTATGGTGAAAGTTTTTTAGAGCATTTGCCGGAGATATTTTGGGAGTTACCTAATGGACAGATATCTGTGAATAGGTATTATTACCATGACCATGTATGCGAACGCTTTACAAGGGCTTTTGCAGACCAAGTTGGTAAGTGGTGCAAAGAGCATCATATTATGCTGACAGGGCATATGATGAGGGAGCCTTTTTTGGAGTGGCAGACGATGGCGCTGGGGGAGGCTATGCGTTCCTATAGAGCCTTCGATATGCCAGGGATTGATATGCTCTGTGACCGCAGGGAACTGACCACGGCTAAACAGGCCCAAAGTGCTGTGCACCAATATGATTGCCCTGGAATGATGAGCGAGATGTACGGAGTGACCAACTGGGACTTCGACTTTAGGGGTCATAAATTAGCAGGGGACTGGCAGGCTGCGTTGGGGGTGACTCTTAGGGTACATCATTTGACATGGACCTCTATGAAAGGCGAAGCTAAAAGGGATTATCCGGCACCTATCGGTTATCAGTCCTGCTGGTACAAAGCGTACAGCTTTATAGAAAACTATTTTGCAAGGTTAAATACAGCCCTTACCCGTGGCAAGGCGGAAGTCAAGATAGGGGTGATTCACCCTATTGAATCCTATTGGCTTTTTTGGGGAACACGGGAACATACAGAGGGTATACGCAAAGGGATGGATGAGCATTTTGTACAATTGGTCAAATGGCTGGTGTATGGACTTATGGACTTTGATTTTATATCTGAAGCGCTTCTGGAAAGTGACAGTCGTCACTGTAGTCGAGATGGAGGGTTTAAAGTGGGAGCTATGACTTATGATGTTATAGTTGTACCTGATTGTGTGACTTTAAGAAGCAATACTTTAAAGAGGCTACAGGATTTTGTAAATCAAGGAGGGAAGGTGATTTTTGCAGGTAACATCCCAGCCTATATCGATGCCAAGCCCAGCGAGGATATAAAGGAACTGGCAGGAAAATGTGTGTGTATTGGATTTAACGAAAATGATATACTCTCCTGCCTGATGCCGTACCGCAGTATTGATATCCGCAATCAAGAGGGGAAAAGAACAGATAATCTTGTTTACCAGATGAGAAAAGATGGTGAAGGGAAATGGCTATTTATCGCCCACAGTGAAAAACCTTTGAACCCTGATATGCCTAGTCGAGAGGTCTTAAGCATTGCGATAGAAGGCTTGTGGGAAGTCACAAGATATGACCCATTAGACGGCAAGATCACCCAAGCTGAGTGTAGATATGAAAAAGGAAAAACCTATTTGAAACAAGAAGTTTATGACCATGACTCACTGCTTTATTATTTGAATAAAAGTCAAGAAAAAGAAATTTACCTCCGAAAAGAAGAAAAAGTAGGTGACACAACATATAAAAAAGACGCGGAGATCAAAGAGGCAACTTTAGCTGTATATCCTGATAAGGTACCGGTGGTGTTAGCAGAGCCAAATGTATTGATCTTGGATATGGCCGAGTATCGCCTAAACGATGAAGCGTGGCAACCCAAAGAAGAAATCCTAAGACTTGATAACTTGCTGCGTCAAAGGATAGGGTTTCCCCTAAGAACAGAGGCCTTTGCACAGCCTTGGGTAGATTCCAAAAAAGAAACGGTTCATCATATACTGACGTTACGCTTTTATATTCAGGCAGAATACAGTGCCCATCAGTCTCTTTTGGCGCTAGAAAATGCAGAGGAAACAACGATTATTTTAAATGGCATAGCCGTACCGTCTCAGGTAACTGGGTGGTATACAGACCGAGATATACATACGGTTAAACTGCCGGATTTAAAGGAAGGTGAGAATGTTCTGGAAGTAACGATGCCTTACTATTCTAAGTTTAATGTTGAATATATGTATTTATTAGGTGACTTTGGAGTTGTTGCGGCAGGGAAAACAGCAAGGATTACAAAACCTGTTAGAGAACTGGCCTTTGGGGACATCTGTATGCAAGGACTTCCTTTTTATGGGGGAAATATCAGTTATAAAATACCTTTTTACGCTTCGGCGGGGGAGTTGTTTTTAGAGGCCACTCAGTTTAGGTGTCCGGTTATTAAGGCTGCTATAGATGGAGAAGACAAGGGTTATATTGCCTTTTCACCCTATCAGCTGGAGCTTGGTAAAATAGATGAAGGTATGCATGAGGTAACCCTTACGGCCTATGGCAATCGCATCAATACCTTTGGACCTATTCACAATTGTAACCGCAGAGAGCAGTGGATTGGACCCGATGCATGGAGGAGTACCGGCAGTGCATGGGCTTATGAATACCAGCTAAAACCAAGTGGCATATTAATAAGTCCAATTCTAAAGGTTATCAAAGATTAAGCAGGAATAGGGAGGATAATGATGATACAGTTTTCAGAAGCAGAGGTCAAGAGGCTAAGAGCTAAGGCGAAAAAAGAGCCTTATGTCATAGCACTACTACAAGAACAGAGTAAACACATCTTCAAGAACCCCATTATTATTCCAGATAAGGGAATTGCCAACTGGGGCTTGTACTATTACTGCAAAAAATGCTCTGTTGCATTAAGCTTCGACAGGCAGCAGCCTTTCAGTCATGTGTGCCCCAGCTGCAACACGGTCTATACGGGAGAGCCTTTTGACAGT
>JARBTY010000194.1 GCA_029239935.1 Clostridia bacterium
AAAAAATGCTCTGTTGCATTAAGCTTCGACAGGCAGCAGCCTTTCAGTCATGTGTGCCCCAGCTGCAACACGGTCTATACGGGAGAGCCTTTTGACAGTACCTGGTGGGGTTTTATAAATACCGAAAATTATAATGGTGCGTATCACATGGGGCTTCTTTATCTTTTGACAGAAGATAAATATTATGCCAAAAAAACCATTGAGATATTACTGGGGTATGCTGCGTATTATATGGATTACGAAGTGCATGGGGACATTCCTTATAATGGCCCTGGAAAGGCTGAAGCCCAGACATTAAATGAAGCTATATTTATCAGAACTTTAGGCTTGGCCTATGATCTTGTTCAGGATTGTATGACCGGTGAGGAGAAAGACCAGGTAAGAGATAAACTGCTTATTCCAGGAGCTGAGTTTTTGGTTAAACATCGTCACAATCAGCTCCATAACCATGAAGTAATCAATAATTCAGCGATAGCAGTTATAGGGATACTGTATGATAGACAAGATCTTATTCAATTTGCCTTATATGAAAAATATGGTTTAATCTATCAGTTAGAAGAAGGGGTGTTAGCGGATAAGGTGTGGTTTGAAAATAGCTTTGGTTATCACTTTTATGCTTTATCCAGCTTTTTAACTTTTGAAAAATTTGCCATTTATACCGAACACAGTCATATTCATCATAACCATTATAGGGAGATGCTTGAGGTGGCAACGGGCTTTATGCAGCCCGATTTGTCCCTGCCGATGCTTAATGATACTAACTACGGACACCATTCATTCAAGGGATATCAGCTGATGGAATTTGTTTATAAACATACAGGCTCCTTGAAGCTGCTTCAAATCTTAAACGAAGTTTATCATATAGAGGAACGAAACAATTTAGAGGCATTTTTCTATGGTGTTGATAGGCTGGAAGTGACAAAACCTATAGAATACTCGGTTTATCATGCGCCTAAAGGTTCGGGGCATACGATATTAAGAGGGATGGATAACAGGTATTTATTATTTCGTCACGGGCCCTATGGGGGAGAACATGACCATTATGATAGGTTAGGTATTTCTTACCTGGCTCATAATGAGCGGATTTCACCGGATTTAGGGACAACAGGTTATGGGGCCCTCTTGCACTATGACTATTATAAAAACACAGGGACTCACAATACAGTAATGATCAACGAGGAAAATCAGATGCCGGCAGCAGGGAAAGTCCTAAGGTTTGAAATCGCTGATGACATTACTTATATAGAGGCGGAGGTTGATTTTGGAGCGCCGTATACACTACCTGACAGTTTTGTAATCAAGCAGTGGGATGAGGAAAGCTATGCGGGAGTTCGGATGATTAGAAAGATAGCATGGGCAGATACCTATATGGTGGATGTATTTGTTGTGGAAGGAGTCAATCAAGGGGTGATAGATTGGTGTATGCATTTTTGCGGCCAAAGAACAGTTAAAGACCCAAGAGAACAGCAGGTCAAAACATTTTCAGATAAAAAACCCTTTAAATATTTAAACAATGTGACAATCCTTCAAAACGAGCGGCATATTAAAACGAACTTTGAGATAGGAAAAGCTAAAGTGAATGTGTTTACCTACCTCAAAGAAGGAGAACTTTTCTATGGGGAGGGGCCGGATAACCCTTCGCTGAAAAATATTTCTTATATGATAGAGCGGGTTAGAGGAAATCGAGCAGTTTTTTTCAATGTTATCGAGTCTTATCAGGGGCAAGAGACTATTTTGGATGTTGACTTTATCCAACAAGGTAAAAAGGCTGAAGCGATTATTTATAAAAAAGACAAAAAAGATAAAATTGTATTTGAACTTTGAACAGGTTATACTAAAAAACGGAGACACCTACTACATCAAACGATGAGATGTACTCACACCCATGAGAAAGGATTTTGCTAAAGGATGATGAAACTATTTAAATCAGAGGTTATTTATGAGTATGATAATAAAGAAGTAAGAGAATATGTGGTGTCAAATGATACTATGGAAATTAGAGTGATTAATATTGGCGCCAGTCTCACAGGTATTTATGTACCGGATAAAAACGGAAAAATGGAAAATGTTGTTTTGGCTCATCAAAGTATAGCAGAGTATTTAAAAGGTTCTCCGTATTTTGGCTCAATTGTAGGTAGGAGCGCCGGAAGGATTGCATTTGGTAAATGTGAAGTGGGCGGCAGGCCAGTTCAGTTAACGATTAATTCGGATGTGAATCATATTCATGGGGGTTTTCAGAATCTAGGAGTTTCTTACTGGGATATTGAACTGCTGGAAGAGGAGGACGAAGCCGTCATCTGTTGTACCAGCAGTCAGCGGGATGGTCATGAAGGTTATCCAGGAAATGTGGACTTCAAGGTATATTATAGACTCAAGGGCAATTGTTTAACGTTAGAGTATGAAGGCATCAGCGACCAAGAAACGATTATGAATCTGACCAATCATGCCGCTTTTAATCTGAGCGGAGCATGCAAAGAGACAATTGAAGATCACTATCTAAAAATAACATCCGATCGGGTGATGGAAGTAGATAAAAATAAAAATGTAATGGGTAATCAGCTGGAAGTTATGGATACAGCTTTTGACTTTAGAGCGTTAGCCCAAATAGGCAATCGTTTAAAGAAAGGGCATCCACAGTTTGAAATCACAAAGGGCATCGATCATGCCTATATATTAGAAACACCTCAAGAAATCGAACTTTTTGATGAAGTTTCAGGCAGAAGGATGAAGGTTGTAACAGATAGGGCTTGTGTGGTATGTTATACAACCAACTTCCTTGGTGCCAATGTGACTTTGCAAAATGGTGAGCCAGGCAGTCAACATATGGGTATTTGTCTTGAGACCCAAGACTTCCCAAATGGTGTTAATTTAAAGCATTATAAAACCAACCAGCTGTTTGCGGCAAATGAAAAATACCATAGCAGAACACAGCTGTATTTTACAGTGGACAACAAATAAATAAAGATAGCAAAAAGGGTGCAATAAAATAGACAAGCAGGTGCGGTATAAAAGCATCTGCTTGTCTATTTTATTGCAATTAATATTCAAAGATATAGTTGTCCATCATTTGGTGGTTGTTAAGTGCTGCGTCACCGGTCAGTTTCTTTTGTCTCAGCGCCTTATCGCTTTTAAGCAAGGCACCGTAGATAATATCGATAACATATAAAAACATCAGATTATTAGAAAGTGACATAGAGTTATGAGCAGCTACTTTATCAGAGGTGATAAATTTGAGGTCAACTAAATCATTGAGCTTTGGAGAGTCATAGCTTGTTACAGTGATGATCTTGGCGCCTTGCTCACGACAGGCCGTCACTGCCTGATAAATATCTTTGCTGAGAATAGTTGGAGCGATGATAATCGCTAAATCAGTTTCGCGGATATTCATGGTGTTGATACACATGCCTAGCATATCTGTATGGGCTTTGGCAGGCAGTCCCACAAGATTGAGTTTAAACTCCAATTCCTGGGCAACAAATGAAGCATTAAAAAGAGCAAGAATTTGGATGTTTTGGGCAGACTTTATATATTCAACTGCCTTAAAGACCGTTTGCTCATCTAACATGGCAGATGTATTCATAAGCATTTGGCGATAATCCATTGTCATGGATTCTATAAAGCCAGTTTCACTGCTATAGGTATTTTGCTTTTTCATACTATTATAGAAATTTTCTTGTGCAAGCGCAACTTTAAACCCATTAAAGCCTTTATAACCAAGTTTTTTACAGAAGCGGTTGATACTGGCTTCTGATGTACCTGTTTCCTTGGCAATCGTGGTGATGGTGCTTGAAACAACCCGTTCTGCATTGTTGATAACATATTGGCTGATTTCATTTTCACTCATTGTATAGTTAGGCTGCATTGAAATGATTTTTGCAATAACTGCTGGTACCATATTTTTACCTCACAAATCCATATTTACTTCCTAACAATACCATAACACTCAAAAAATTGCAAATACTAGCAAACAAGATGACTGAAAGTTCCAGTGAAATGATTGATTGTGATTAGTTTTAAAAAAAACATTCAAATAGGTTGACGGTTTATGAAAATGATGATAATATAATCACATAAAAACACATTAAATAAAAACTTAGTTGTACAATGTGCACAAATAATAGAATTGAAATATGTTGTAATGACAGTTGTCGTGAAAATGGTTTTCAAAAAACAGCAGCAAATTTAAAAGAGAGGAAGTAGATATATGGCGGAAAAAAGGAATTTACAATCCTATGATGTGGTGATTGCAGGAGGAGGCGTCTCGGGGTGTGCGGCAGCTATTGCAGCGGGAAGAAGTGGTGCTTCGGTACTTGTAATAGAGCAGGCAGGCTACCTAGGCGGCACATTGACTTCTTGTGGTGTAGGCCCAATGATGACCTTTCATGCAGGGGAAAAGCAAATCATCCAAGGTGTCATGGGAGAAATGGTTGACCGTATGACAGAAAGAGGCTATTCACCAGGGCATATCAGGGATACGACTGACTACATCAGTTATTTGACGCCTTTCAGTTCGGAAGGTTTGAAGCTTATATTAGATGAGATGCTGGATGAAGCGGGCTGCAAAGTGCTTTTTCATACTTTTGTAGGAGCGGTTCAGACAGAAAACAAGCAGATAACAGGTCTTACAATTTGCAATAAAGATGGATTAACTCAGGTATCTGCTAAAGTCTATATAGATGCGACAGGAGATGGAGACATTGCAGCTTGGGCAGGAGCAACCGTTATAAAAGGAAGAGAAACAGACGGGGCAATGCAGCCTATGACCACCAAAATGAAATTTTGCAATGTAGATACAGCTCTCTTAAGAAATCATATTCTTAGCCATGCAGAGGACTTTCCAAGACTCGTTAACAACATTGAACTCATCAATAACACACCCTATCTTGCCATAGCTGGTTTTATAGAAGAGTTTAAGAAGGCTAAAGCAGCAGGAGAGATTTCAATACCAAGAGAAGATATCCTGTTTTTTGAAACCTCTGTTCCGGGAGAATTTATCATCAATACAACTCGAATTATAGAGCATGATGCCACAGATGCATGGAGCTTAAGCGAAGCGGAAAAGATAGGTCGTGTGCAGTGCAGTGAGTTAGAGAAGTTCCTCCGTGACTATGTACCTGGTTTTGAAAAAGCCCATCTTGAGTTGACGGGACCTTCTATAGGCGTGAGACAATCAAGGCAGCTAAGAGGAAGCTATACTCTGACAGCAGAAGATATTTTGGAAAGAAAACCTTTTGATACAGTCATAGCTCATTCGGCTTACCCCATTGATATACATAATCCAAAAGGAGAGGGCACCGAAAGTACATTTATGTCTGAGCCAAGTACCTATTACAGCATACCCTATGAGATTATGGTGTGTGAAGAAGTAGAAAATCTTATCGTAACAGGCAGATGTGTATCTGCCACTTTTGAAGCACAAGCGGCCATACGAACAACACCTACAGCAGGTGCTCTGGGGCAGGCGGGCGGTATAGCAGCAGCTTTAGCTGTGCAAAAAGATATTTTGCCTAGAATTGTAGATATTAAGAGGCTTCAAAGTGTATTAAAAGAGCAGGGAGCTTATTTGGAGATTTAAAACCAGTCATTTTATAACGATTTCGGCAGGTGTTAAACCTGTCTAAATAAATTCATTTTTATGAGGAGGTTCATATGAATACATTACAAGTTATAGGGATTCTTGGTATCTTTGCAGTACTCGTAGTACTTATGA
>JARBTY010000195.1 GCA_029239935.1 Clostridia bacterium
AAAGTAAGGCTTCCGATGAATCAGTCGCAAAAAGTTGCCATCCCTCTTGGAAGCGTGATGCAGCTTTCTGATGGACCGGCGGTATATGTCTACTCAGATAAGACACAGACTGTCAGCAAGAAAAGGATAGAAACAGGAGAGATTCTAAAAGATCAAATCGAGGTTCTAGACGGACTTGAAAGTGGTGACAAACTGGTTGTAGAAGGACAATTTGTCATCAAAGACGGAGATAAGGTAGCAGCAGAGGAGATGAAAGAATGACGAAATGGAGCGTAGAGCATAAAAGTATTGTGGTACTGCTTGCAGTAGCTACCCTCATTGCAGGTTTTTTTGCTTATCAAGGCATGGAGCGACAAGAAAATCCTAGCATTGTATCACCAGCAGCTGTTGTTAAATGTATTTATCCTGGAGCGAGTCCTGAAGATGTTGAAAAGCTTATTATCAAACCGATTGAAGATGAACTAGGTGAGATATCCGAGATTAAAAAGCTGACCAGTTTTGCCATGGATAGCATCGGTATTGTTAAAATATCACTTAAAGATATGAGTGATGAGGCAATAAATGAAACATGGGATGACGTTAAAGACAAAATAGACACGGTTAAAAGTGAACTGCCGGAAGAAGCAGCAGAACCGATTGTAGACACTGATTTTACCAGTTCTTATGGTATGATTCTTGGCCTCTCGTCAGATGTTTATAGTTATGAAGAGCTTAGCAATGTCGCTGGAAAACTAAAGGATAAGCTGAGTGAAGGTCCTGGGATTGAGTCTGTTGATATTGATGGAGAGGTTCATCAGGAAATACAGATTAATCTAGATATGCTTAAACTGAGTCAGTATGGTCTTTCGCCTCAGACGATTGTTAATGCTATAAAGGCCAGAAATGTAAATATTCCCGGCGGTACACTTGAGATTGATCAGATTAAAGCAACTGTTCAGATTTCAGGAGAATACCAGAATATTGAAGAAATTCAAGATACAATTGTTGGCGTTTCCACGGAAACAGGAACACCCGTATATCTTAGAGATGTCGCTGAGATTGTTCAAAAAGAGGAAAAATTAGATCAGTCTGCAACTGTAAAGAATAAAAAGGCACTTCTTATTGGCGTCAAGTACATGGATAAGCAAAATATACTTGATGCAGATAAGCGGATTGAATCTATTATTGAAGATTTTAAAAAAGAAGAACTTTATCAAGGCATGGAGCTTACAGAGCTTACAGATCAGGCAGGCTTTGTAGAAAGTGCCATAAGTTTATTTGAGGATAATCTTTATTCAGCTATTATACTAGTCCTCATTGTTGTATTTGTAACGATGGGCATCCGCAGTGCTTTGATTGTATCTGTTCCTATTCCTATTGTTGTGGCCATGGTATTTGTTTATATGAAGCTGACAGAAATACCTCTGCATCAGGTTTCTATAGCCTCCATGATTATATGTCTTAGTCTTCTGGTTGCTAATGGGATTGTGGCAAATGATAATATGAATGTCTATCTTGAAAAAGGCAGCGACCGTCTGAGCGCGTGTACAAAAGGAATTGAAGAAGTTAAGATCCCTATTTTGACCTCTACCCTGACCACAGTAGCTTCTTTTCTGCCGTTAGCCATGATGCAGGGGACAGCAGGAAAATTTGTCAAAAGTCTTCCGATTTTAGTAACAGTAGCACTCCTAGGTTCTTACATCACCTCTTTAACAGTTGTGCCTGCAGCAGGATATAAGCTGCTAAAATCTAAAGACACAGGCAGCCAGAGTAAGCGGTTGATGACATCCATTACCGAATTTTTAAGGATCAATAGAATATCAAAGGGTATTGTGAAGGGTTATGGCAGTCTCCTTAAGATGACATTGAAAATGCCTTTTATGACGATACTGATTTTTATAGGCATTTTTGTGATGAGTTTATCCGTTGTTCCGTCGCTAGGAATGCAGCTATTTCCGCCAGTTCAAAGAGATCAATACGTTATTGAACTTACGGTAAAGGATGGGAGTACTGTAGAAAAAACGCAGGAAACTGCACGAGCGGTGGGACAACTGCTTGAGAAAGAAGAATCTATTGAAAGCTTTGCCTATAAAGTTGGTGACGGCTTGCCCAGGTATTACGTGACCTTTATCCCAAATGACAAAGCATCCAATAAAGCACAATTTTTAATTAATGGAGATATAAGGGAAACTAAAAGGATAGAGAAAGAATTAAATGAAAAGGTTCCGGGGGCTCAGATTAATATCAAAAAACTGGAGACCGCCTCACCGGTGGATTATCCTGTACAAATCCGAATATACGGAGATCAGATAGATGAGCTTAGACGTATTGCAGAAGAAATAAAAGATATTATTACGGAAGTACCGGGGCAAAAAATGATAGAAGATAATTATGGGTATGATTCCTATAAGCTGAGTGTTAAAGTGAATGAAGAGAAAGCTAATTTGGCAGGTATTACAAACTATGATGTTGCCAGTACTGTAAGGATGGCGGTTAATGGAGCTAAGATTTCATCTCTTAAACAAAAGGATATTGAGAAAGATCCTCTGCCTATAATGATTAAAATCCCGGATGAAGCGAAGAAGGATGGGGATATACTGGATGAGATTTTTCTAACTTCACAGATTACCGGGAAGAATGTACCGATAGGACAACTAGCAGAAGTACAAACGGAATCTTCCTTGAATAAGATCGTAAGAGAAGATGGCAAAAGAATGATTACGGTTGGGGTATTTATTGAAGATGACTATACTTCAAGTGAAGTGACTGAGAGTTGTAAGACGCTTCTTAGTGAGTATAAACTCCCAGAGGGTTATAATGTGGAGTTCGGAGGAGCAGATGAAGAGCGTAGTGAGGCCTTTACATCCATGGTTATTCCATCTATTTTAGCTGTAGCGATTATCTATCTGATTCTGGTTCTCCAATTCGGCGATCTGAGGGAACCACTTATCATTATGGGAACTATACCACTTTCTTTTATAGGAATCATATGGGGACTGAAATGGACAGGATATCCTATAGGGTTCATGGCACTTTTGGGTGCTATTAGTTTGATGGGAGTTGTGGTGAATAATGGTATCGTGCTTTTAGACTATATCAAAATAGTGGCAAAAGAAAATGAAGATCTTAAAGAAGCAATTGTAGAAGCGTGTAAAACCAGAATGCGCCCTATTATTATAGGCATGGTGACAACGATTATTTCACTCATTCCACTTGCTAGATCGGGCGGAGAACTATGGGCCCCAATGGCCAATGCCATTAACTTTGGCATGTTGGTTTCTTCAGTTTCAACTTTATTTGTTATTCCTTGTGCTTATTTTATGATTGAGAAAAGAAGAATGAAGATGAAGGCATTTTTTAGAAGACTATCACTCCTTCTCGTGTGTGTAATAGGGACAACAACGTTATATGCTGCTGAGCCCAAGCCACTTTTAAGTTTAGATGAAGCTATTCAGGCAGGGTTTACATACAGTGGGCAGCTTTCGCTGAATGAACAAGAAAAAGATGTCCTTAAAGAGCGCCTTAAGGCTAGTGAAAATAGTATCTATGAAGTCTATCAAAGCATTTATCTTCAAAAAGCTAAAAATGAAAATCAAAAAAAGGTTCTAGAAGATCAGATAACCTATGATATCATGACCAGATATACAAATATTACGTTTTTAGAAGACCAAATTGCCCAGTTGGATCAAGCTGTTTCACTGAAAGAAAAAGAATTAAGACAAATAAAATACAAAAAAGAAGAGGGGATGGTCACAGGGCTTCAATATGACAGCGTGGAGACAGAGCTAGAAGATCTTGAGAACAGTTGGCAGGCAGCTCAGGATACCTTAGAAAACGAAAGCAGTTATTTTAAACTGATTACAGGCAAAGATCCAGAAAAATATACATTGGAAGATACTCAAAGTTTTGATATTTTTAGAATTCAAGGAGATACGGAACGCTATATAGATGGGAAAATAGAAGAGTATCTTAAATACGATCAAGATCTTGCTCAGTTTGCCAAAGATCATCTGATTATTGCGGGTACACCCGCAGTTGTGTATGCAGACTATCTTAACAATAAATATAATGCAGATAAAAATTTAATTGCACTAGAGGATGCTAGAAAAGAGATGAAAGATCAGCTTATGGCAGGGTATGCTACGCTGCTTAACCTTGAAAAGCAGATAGAGAGTCTAAAAATTAAGCAAGACCTGGCTAAAAAGCAAGTCTCTATTGCCAAAGCACAGTATGAAATGGGAACGATTGTTTCATTGGCTTATGAAAAACAAAAGCTCAGTATAGAAGAAATTGAACTGAGTTTAAAGAAACTAACGACCCAGTATAATTTGATTAGATATGCTATAGAAAAGCCATGGGCAGTCATTGCCAGTAAGTAGACGCTAATATTTTTGATGACAATGGGCCCTCTGAGTTTAAAAATGCTATGAGATGGGGAGCTGCAGATGCAATCAGCAAATATTAGAGAAACTATTAAAAAGCCTGATTGAAAAAGTTTATATAGAAGAAGATATAAAAGAGGTCTTAAGAGCAAGTGGAAAACAAAATTGATAAGATGCAAAATACCCGTCAGGCTGAGACATCAGTCTAACGGGTATTTTTTAAAAGGAGCCTTTCAAGCAAATCATCATGCGTCTTTACTTAAAGTGAGCCGAAGTGTATATTAATGCATTAATTCATGTAGCAAACACATCAACCTAAAGCATACAAACCTAAGGATAAGTAAGCCTTAAGCCCCAAAAATCATTTTAAAAAGTTTAAAAAAGCACTTGATTTTCTGAATAGTGTAGTGTATAACTAAATTACGGCCGAACAAATGGAATAAAAAGTAAAAAATGTAAAAAGATAAAAGGCGAAAAGAGAAAAGCGTTTTATGAAATATTAATAGTCATTATGAATAATTATACATATCTTGATAACGAGGTATATACTGAATAATATTATTCATAACAAATCTAAGCAGATGGGGGAAATCATTATGTTAATAGAACTTTTATTTGGTATCATCTTTTTTGTAATGCCCATAGTAGGCATGTTTATGACGATACTTTTGACAGGAGACAGGACAACTCAAGGCCAGTCCCAAAAACAGCATGGGTCTTTAAATAGCGTACAGCGTATAGCAAGTACTATCATATATCAGGATATTCACAAAGTATTCAAAGAAGCGGTGCGTCATCATCCTTCTTTTAAAAGACACACGGCAAAGCATTTGCACCGTTCGTGGCTTATGGATACGAGTTAGATGTGCAGCGGAGCTAAAAGCTTACCAACAAATACGTAGCATCTACTAACCATACCATACATAGAGATACCTAGGGATTTTAGACCTGCTAAGGGGCAAGCAGGTGTACCGTGTAACGAAATATAAGTTGACATAGATAAAGATCCAAGACCTATTAGACAAAAAGTATTGAGGAAGGAGCGGCCAGCTAGGGCATAGGGATGCCAAACTCCGTTGGGAAAATGAGCGTGAGCCAGCAGCTTTCTTGAAATAAAAGAGCTATAGGTTATAGGAGGGGACAAAATAGTAAAAGCACTCAAATAAAGCAGGTGATAGATGGGGAGTAAGCTCAATGACCGGAAAGTAAAAAATTAATATAAGTGTAAATAAAGCTGAAGTTTGTTCCATTATAATGATAAAGGCATTGGGCCAAAAACGGAGTTCAATTCAGCTTTTTTTACAATCGGTATAGGCGCGGCTAAGGAGAGTCGCGCCTTTTTGTCTG
>JARBTY010000196.1 GCA_029239935.1 Clostridia bacterium
CTTTCTATGAAAGAAATCAGTGCTGAAATAGGTTATATTGATGCAAACTATTTTACGCGGGTCTTTAAAAAATATGAAGGTGTAACTCCTTCAGAATATCGTAATAAATTTTATGTTTATGGGGGAAAATAAAAAAGAGATGAAAAACATTAAAAGACTATTCATACCTATAGCAGTTGTTTTAATCTTAGGAGGTTGCCAAAGCCATATCATTGATAATGAACAAAATAAAGCTGTTGTTTATTTCAGATTAGCAGAAATTCAGCCGCCAGATCATCCTACAGCTCAAGCAGATCACGAGTTTGCGAGGTTAGTGGAGGAAAAAACCGATGGCCGCATTATTATCAAGGTTTATGATAATGAGGAGTTAGGTCCGGAGATAGAAGTGCTAGATCAAGTTAGAATTGGAGCTATAGACTTTGCCAGATTAAGTACGGGTACAATAGCAGAAATATCATCTCAATTTAATGTGTTGCAGTTACCCTATATTTATCGGGACAGTGATCACATGTGGCAGGTTTTAAACAGTGAAATTGGTGACTATTTTTTAAAGAGCATTGAAGACAAAAAATTAATAGGACTTGCTTGGTATGATGCGGGTGCCCGTAATTTTTATAACAATGTAAAAGAGATAAAAACCAAAGCAGATTTAAAGGGGTTAAAGTTTAGGGTGATGGAAAGTCAACTGATGATGGATATGGCTAATGTTTTAGGGGCATCCGTTATTCCGATGTCTTATGGTGAAGTTTACAGTGCTTTGCAGAGAGATGCTATTGATGGAGCAGAAAACAATTATCCGAGTTATGATACTTCGAGTCACTATGAAGTGGCAAGATATTATACAATTGATGAGCATGTGAGGATGCCGGAAATATTGATAGCTAGCCAAAAGATTCAAAATCTCATATCTCAGTCAGATCTGGAAATTATTAAAGCCTGCGCGAAAGAATCACAAGCCTTCCAAAGAAAAAAATGGCTTATTAAAGAAAAAGAATCTGAACAAAAATTAAGACAGGCGGGAGTGATTATTACTGAAATAGAAAATCGCAGTGAATTTGTGGAGGCGGTCAAGCCACTCTATGATAAATATGCAGGAGAGTATTTGGATATCGTAAAAAAAATCCAAGAATTAGATTAGTTTCAATCAGATGGACAAGATTGTGCTATTAATGCAAAATTATCATGCATAAATTTGAAAACAACAGGATATTCTTAAAGATATATAAGATAGTCATGTTAATAACCAGATTATTTATTGTGTGCTAAAAACATTTTTTAGTATAATCAATGTATAAGCTAAAACATTGCTGTTTAGTTAATAGGATACAGCAATGTTTTGTGAAAAACCTCTGTTGCACTATAACAGAGTTGTAAGGAACAATAGATTCATCCATATATTTATAGGAGGGGTAATATGAATAAGAAAATAACAGCAGCACTTTTAAGTACTTTATTAGCATTTTCATTTGCAGGATGTGGTTTGAAAGCACCAGAGGCGCCAGCAGCACCAGCAGAAACAACAGCACCAGCAGAAACAGCACCAGCAGAAACAGCAGCACCAGAAACAGCAGCAGAACCAGAGGTTACTCTTGTATATGCAGAAGTTAATCCAATAGACACTATTGTTGGTCAAACAGATACTTTCTTCCAAGAAAAAGTTGCAGAACTTTCAGGTGGAAAGATTAAGATTGATGTTCAGGCAAGTGGCGTTTTAGGATCAGAAAATGATGTACTTGATGCAATGCTTGGCGGAGGCGGAACAATTGATATGTCTCGTATCTCAGCATTTGGTCTTACAAGCTACGGCGGAGCAAAGTCACAACTACTTTCTATTCCTTACACATTTGTAAATCGTGAGCATTTTTGGAATTTTGCTACATCTGAGTTAGCACCTGAATTCCTTATAGAGCCACATGAAAATGGTAATGGTGTAAGAGGTTTATTCTATGGAGAAGAAGGTTTCCGTCACTTCTTTACTAAGGACCCAGTTAACAAGCTTGAAGACTTAAAAGGTATGAAGCTTAGAGTGGCAAATGACCCTATCATGAATGGTATGGTAGAAGGACTTGGAGCTTCACCTACAGTTGTAGCTTTCGGTGAACTTTATTCTGCACTTCAAACTGGTGTAGTAGATGGCGCAGAGCAACCTATCGCTAACTACAAATCAAATGCATTCCAAGAAGTTGCACCAAACATGATTCTTGATGGTCATACACTTGGCGCAATTCAAGTAATCATTACAGATGAAGCTTGGGACAGCCTTACAGAAGAACAACAGAATATCCTTATGGAAGCTGGTAAATTAACATCACAATTTAACAGAGAGATTTCTGAAGAAGCTGAAAATAAAGTATTAGAAGAGTTAAAAGCAGGTGGAACTAATATCGTAGAAGTTACTGATATTGCACCTTGGCAAGCAGCAGTTAAAGCTACAATTGAGTCTGCTTCAAAAGCCAATGCTGAACTTTATCAAAAAATTATTGACATGAAATAAGATTCACAAATAGTATTATAGGCTATTATTATAGGCACAGAGGAGGATTACAACCTTTGTGTCTAAATTTTTAAGGAGGTAAGGTATGCCTAGCATTTTTAACACAATTGATAAGATCAAACCGGCATATGATGTGGTTTATAAATTTATTCTTTTAGTATGTAAACTGCTTTTAGTAGTAGATATTCTTATTACCACGATGGCAGTGGCCGGTAGATATGTTCCATTTATTCCAGATCCAGCATGGAGTGAAGAAATCGTTTTAACTTGTATGTCCTATTTAGCAGTTCTTTCAGCCGCTTTAGCTATTAGAAGAAATGCGCATATTCGTATGACAGCATTTGATAGATATTTACCTAAGAAAGTGGTAGCCTATCTGGATATCCTTTCGGACATTGCAGTTTTTGCACTTGCTGTGGTTATGATAGTAGTAGGGTGGAAATATGCAACACAAATTGGTGCAAAAGGATCTTATATAAGTATGCCGTTTCTTTCAAAGTTCTGGATGTATTTCCCGGTTCCCCTTGCAGGTATAGCTATGGTTATATTTGAAATTGAGGCTGTATATAATCATATTAAAGGACTTTTTGTAAAAGAGGAGGTCATACGATGAGTACTGAGGGTATGGCAATATTGATTTTGCTTGGTGGTTTTTTTGTAATGGTATTTTTAAGATTTCCTATTGCTTATGCAGTGGCACTTTCAGCTTTATTTTCACTTTTGTACCAAGGACTTCCGCTTGCAACTATTGCGCAGCAGATGGTAAAAGGGATTAGTTCTTTCAGTCTTATAGCAGTACCTTTCTTTATCACAATGGGAGTTCTCATGGGATCGGGTGGTATCTCTGAAAAACTGATTGCGTTAGCGAATGCTTGTGTGGGTTGGATGCGAGGCGGTATGGCGATGGTAAATATCGTTGCATCATACTTCTTTGGAGGTATTTCTGGTTCTGCAGCTGCAGATACAGCGTCTCTTGGTAGTATTTTAATTCCTATGATGGTAGAAGAAGGATACGATGATGACTTTTCAACAGCGGTTACCATTACTTCATCCTGTGAAGGACTTTTGGTTCCTCCAAGTCATAACATGGTTATTTATGCAACGACTGCAGGTGGTATTTCGGTAGGAAGTCTTTTCCTTGCAGGTTATCTGCCAGCAGCAATATTAGCAGTATCCTTAATGATAGGTTCTTATATCATTTCTGTTAAAAGAAACTATCCAAAAGGTGCAGCATTCAGCGTGAAGAATTTGTTAAGACAACTTAGTGTTTCTTTTTGGGCACTTGCAGCTGTTCTAATCGTTGTAGTAGGTGTAGTTGGCGGGATTTTTACAGCTACAGAATCAGCGGCTATTGCAGTTATTTATAGTTTGATTGTCAGTGTGTTTATTTATAAAGGGCTTAACTGGAAAGGTGTTTGGCGAGTGCTTGGAGATTGTATAGATACACTTGCTATCGTACTCATCTTGATTGCAACCTCTAGTATTTTTGGATTTTGCCTGACACGCCTAGGCGTTCCAACTTTAGCAGCAAATGCAATTATTTCTCTTACGGATAATCCAATTCTTTTAGCACTGCTTCTAAACGTTATACTTTTAATCCTTGGATGTATTATGGACATGTCTCCAATTATATTGATTGCGACTCCAATCTTACTTCCAATTGCAACTTCAATTGGTATTGATCCTATTCAGTTTGGTATTATGATGGTCTTAAACTGTGGTATAGGTCTTTTAACACCACCAGTTGGTGCTGTACTATTTATTGGTTCTGCAGTTTCTAAAGTACCGATGGAACGTGTTGTAAAAGCTACATTACCATTTTATTTATGTATGGTCGTTACACTTTTACTAATTACCTTCATTCCAGGAATTAGTTTATTCATTCCATCTTTATTTAGGTAAAGAGAGCTATGAAATATAAGTTCACTTATCAAACAACAGCTTTTGACCTTTGGCGGCTATCGATGTATTCTATTTATAGTTCGATGGTAGGAGGATGTAATATTATATTTACTGTTGCCATGTTACTGCTAACGGCGAAGTATTGGGAAGATGTGAACATCTTTATAAAAATACTTTTGATTATTGCTATTTGTTTATTTACGGTTATTCAGCCTATAGCCGTTTATATGCGGGCGAAAAGACAAGTAAAAACAGTTCCGCATAGTATGGAGATAGGTTTTGATGACTACGGGATTCATATAAAAACTGAAAATAAAACTTCAGATTTAAAATGGCATACGATAAAAGCAGTATCAAAAAAACTAGGTATGGTTATTATATTTTCAACGACAAAACATGGTTTTGTACTAACCAATAAAGTGTTAGGTCAACAAAAAAATGACTTTTATGAGTATGTCGTTTCAAAGATTCGAAAGTAAATATAATCATCTATAATAAAATATAAAACAAAACCGTATTTACAAAATCGTATTTACGGTTTTATTTTTAATAGGTTTAACATAGAAACAATGTTAAAGATAAAAACCCCCAGCACATCCAAAGAGTGGAAAGTGTATAGTATTTATTATATTATTAATTGCTATTATTTTTTTAGGGAGTTATAATAGCTGTAAAAAAGGAGCATAATTATGGTAATTAAAGAAAACGATGCAAAAGTAACTATTTTAAATGACCTTGCAACACGTACATTAATGGTTCATAATGATAAATTAATGATGGTACGTTTTGATTTTAAAAAAGGTGGTATTGGAGAGCCTCATAGTCATGACATTCATGATCAGGTGGGTTATATTCTATCAGGAAAATTTGAGCTCATGTGTGCAGGTGAGACCACCATTGTAACTGCGGGAGACTCTTATGTAGCAAACCCTGGTGTTGTTCACGGGGTTGTGGCACTAGAAGACGGTGCCATCTTAGATGTTTTTACACCAGTTAGAGAAGAATTTATTGTCTAACACTCAATCAAAATAAGAAGAAGAGCAGTATTGTGGTGATGTACATCATAAGACTGTTCTTCTTTTTATTTAATACAAACAGGGGGTAGTTCAAAGAAGGCTATATATTTGTTATAAAAAATGGTAAAATTAAAAAAGAAGCAAGATTAATCAATGGTTAATTGAAAAAACAGGAGGGATTCCATGGAAAAAGTTAAATTAGGCGTATTAGGCATATCAGGTCATCTATTGACACGGATGATGCTTCCTTTTACC